>NZ_JBEXID010000065.1:0-39406 GCF_040608395.1 Streptomyces sp. NPDC005181 | reverse complement strand
TCGTCATCGGTCAACGCCAGCTCGGCCATCGGCCGCCCCATCTTCGCCATGAAGACAGTCTACTTATTCAACGAATCTACGACGCAGGACACTAGGTCTTACGATCCTGGAGCTGATGGCGCCGGCTGCCCTTGATGTCGTCGGTCTGCAGGTCCAGCCGCCGGCTCCATCGTGTCAGCGGCGCGCGGGAGGCTGCCCAGGAACCGGCGGGCACCTCGTGGGAGGTGAGCACGTCCTCGCCGTAAATATCCTGCAGCCAGTTGGTGTGGTAGATGGTGTCGAGGTAGCGCTCGCCGAGGTCCGGGCCGATGGCCACCGCGGTGAGTTCGTGCGCGTCCTGCCGGGCCAGCCAGTCCGTTGCGCCGCTGACCACCGTGCCGGTGGAGCCGCCGAACAGGAATCCGCGCCTGGCCAGACGATGGCAGGTACGGATGGTGTCCGCCTCCTCGACACGTATCACCTCATCCACATAGGACTCGTCGAGCAGCGGCGGTCGCATGCTCATCCCCAGGCCGGGAATCATCCGGCGGCCCGGCGAACCGCCGAAGGACACCGAGCCGACGCTGTCCACTGCGATGATCCGCACCGGCCGGTGCCACTCCCGGAAGTAGCGCGCACAGCCCATCAGGGTCCCGGTCGTGCCGGCCCCGACGAACAGCACGTCCAGCCGCGGGAACTGGCGGGCGATCTCCGGCGCTGTCGTGCGGTAATGCGCCTTCCAGTTGCTCGGATTGGTGTACTGGCTGAGCCACACGTACCGGTCGTCGGAGGCGCACAGCGCGCGGATGTACTCGATCCGCGCGCCGAGAAAGCCGCCGTTGGCCTCCTGTTCGGCGATCACGTGCACCTGGCTGCCCAACGCCTCCATCATCAATCTGGTCGACAGGTTGCCGCGGGAGTCCGTCACGCACAGGAAGCGGTAGCCCTTGCTCGCCGCGATCATGCTCATCGCCACGCCGAGGTTTCCGGACGAGGACTCGACCAGGATCGATTCCGGCGTCAGGACTCCATCCTGCTCAGCGGTCTCCACCATCTCGGTCGCGGCCTTCAGCTTGATCGAGCCGGCGAAGTTGAAGCCCTCACACTTCAGGAAGAGCGAGTGCCCGAAGATCGACTGAAGGTCGACATAGAGCTCCTCTGCGTTGAAGGCGTAGGGAACGGATATGACGGGCACCATGGTCTCCTCTGTCTGGCGCAGAGCACTTTCGGAACGTCCATCCGACCGTGGGCGGGCTTCTCGCTTGTGCGGCCGGGACCTGTGTCCCGCCAAGCCGGACGGCCCTGCGTCAGCGGCCGCTGTCTCGTACGTCCTGACGTGCTGCGACTTGACCGGTGATCTCTCCTGGGACTGGCCCTGGACAAGCCTCCTGGGCTCTCGGCCGGCTCATCCGTACCGGCTCAGTTCGTGGAAGAAGTCGTCGACGACGTGCAACTCACCGCAGCGGACCACTTCGTCGTAGACGTCCTTGCCCACCGCGAGGTCGAGGACCCCGAGGCCGAAGGGCGAGAACACCACCGGCCGGTCCGCCGGCACCGACACGCGCGCGGCCATCACGTCGTCCAACGTGCCGTGCAGGAAGTCCCGGTTGCCGGTGAGCCGCTCGGCCAGATGCGGCGAGGTGTTGGCCTTCAGGCAGTGCTCGATGTCATCGACGATGTTGGTCGAGGCGAGCAGGATCTCCGGCGCGAGGTCGCGCAGCGACACGTGCAGCACCAGCGGATTGTGTGCGAACCATGACAGGTTGCTGACATGCGGCCGGTCGGCGACGGTTGCGAAGACCACCAGGTCGCTCTGGCGGATCAGCTGCTCGGCGCTGTCGTGCACGGTGATCCGGCCGGTGGTGGCCGACTGCTCCAGGTAGCACCGGAAGCCTGCCGCGCTGTCGGCGGACAGGTCGTGCACGCCGATCTCGTCGAACGACCAGCCGGTGCCGACCAGGAAGGCGTGGATGTAGCGGGCGATCAAGCCCACCCCGAAGAACCCGACACGCGTCGGGCGCGGCCGGTCGCGGCTGAGCCAGTCGGCCGCCGACGCCGCCGACGCGGCCGTCCTGGTGGCGCTGATGATCGAGCTTTCCAGACAGGCGAACGGGTAGCCGGTGTCAGGGTCGTTGAGGATCAGCACGGCCGAGGCCCTCGGGATTCCCGCCGTCACGTTCTCCGGGAAGCTGGAGATCCACTTCAGGCCGTCCACCCGCACCTCCCCGCCGATGGAGGCGGGCAGCGCGATGATCCGGGAGGACGGGCGGTCGGGGAAACGCAGGAAGTACGACGGCGGGTTCACCGAATCACCGGCGCCGTGCACGCGGTAGGTGGCCTCGATCAACTCCACGATCCGTTTCTCGCGGCGGTGCAGCGCGCGCTGGACCTGGGCGCCGGAGATGACCGCGAAGGGCGGCACGGTGATCGGCGCGGGCATCGCGGGCTCTGTTGCGGTGGAAGCGATGGTGGTCATCGTGCGGTCACCTCGACGGTCGGCGAGCAGTCGGCCAGATGCACGGGGTCGGCCATGGCGACGAGCACGTCGCGCGGTCCTTCGAAGGGCTCCCTGCTGTGCGCGGTGCGGATGTTGTCGACGAGCATCAGGTCGCCGGCCTGCCACGGCTCGCGTGCGGTGTTGGCCTCGTAGACGCTGTTGAGCAGCTGCACGACGTCCTCGCCGATCGGGTCGCCGTTGCCGAAGCGGGTATTGAACGGCAGCCCGTCGGCGCCGTAGACGTCCACCAGGTACTCACGCACCTCGGGGGCCATCGTCCATTCGTTGAGGAACGCGACCTGGTTGAACCAGCAGCGCCGGCCGGTGACCGGGTGACGCACCACGGCGCTGCGGCGCTGTCTGGTGCGCAGCCCACCGTCGGGCTGCCACTCGAACGTGATCGCGTTGGCGCGGCAGTAGCTCTCGACGGCGCCACGGTCCTCGGTGCCGAACGCCTCGGCGACGGTTGCCCCGATCTCGTCGTTGTAGCTGCGGGTGAGCAGCCAGCCCTCCCGCTCGAACCGCTCGGTCAACTCGGCGGGCAGCGCGTCGAGCACGGTCGGTGAGTCGGCCACCGCGGTCGCCCCGCCGTCCGTGGGCGCACTGAGACAGGCGAACATCATCATGCCGGGGAACTCAAGCGTGTAGCTCAGTTCGTGGTGCATGCACATCGGCTGGTTCGGCGGCCACTTCGATGAGGAGTACACGCCGTCGGAGTAGGTCCGTCGGGGCGCGAAGACCTCCTTCTCGGTCATCAGACCGGTGGCCAGCTTCGAGAAGACGGCGCCGGTCCCGGGCGCGTCGCGCAGCCCGAGGCCGCGGACCAGGACCGAACCGTGCTCGGCGACGACAGCGCGCAGTGCGTCCCGGTGCCCGGCCGCCCAGCTCAGCGCGTCGCCGTTGGCCTCGGCCCGCAGCAGCGGAGGCTTGCCGGGTTCACGTGCCACGTCGACCAGCGACGCCGTGGATAGGGACGACATCTCGATGTCCTTTCAGTTGCCACTCAGGAAGAAGCGAACACATCGGCGGTGCGCAGCACGGCCTGTGCCGCCTCGGTCGGACGGGTGCGCAGGAAGTAGTGGCCGCCGTCGGCGAGCTCGTGCAGGTCGACCTGCTCGGCCAGGAGCTGCCAGTCGCGGTACCGGAGCGGGTACTCCGCTGTACTCGGGTCGTCGGCGGCAACGACCACGGTGACCGGCGCGGACAGCCTGAGTGCCGGTGGGCTGTCCAGGGCATCGGCGAAATACTGGTGTGCGGACATGCAGTCCTGCCGGTAGGCGGCACCGACGTGTTCGGCGTGCTGCGCATCCAGCTCACCGAGCTCGGTGTACCCGCCGTCCGCGCTCAGCATCGCAGCGATCTCGGCGTCGCTTCGCCCGGTCAGCTCGGTGATGGTGGCGCGCCGGTCGGCGGCGTTACCGAGCAACTGCGCGCCAAGGAACACCCGCTGGACGTCCACCCCGCGCTCCTGCAGCTTTCTGGCTGTCTCCATGGCCAACGCGGTGCCCGAGGAATGGCCCCACAGCAGGACCCTGCTCAGGCCACGCCGGATGATCTCGACGACGACCTGCTCGACCACCTGTGTCATCGGCGCGAACGGCTCGCTCCCGGCGGCCACGTCGTGACCTGGCAGCTCGACGGCGTAGACCGCCGGTCCGCCGCCCGGCAGTGCCCTGGCCATCGGCTGGAAGTTCACCGCGTTGCCGCCGGCGTAGGGAAAGCACACCAGGGCAGCGGCCTGGGCACCGTCCGATTCCGACAGTGACTGAAGCAGCCCGGAGCGCCGCTCGGACCTGCCGTCGACCAGCCCGGCCAGATCGGCAAGGACCGGGTGGCGGGTGACGTCCTTGAGGGACACCGCACGGTCCAGTGTGATCGCCAGCTTCACTGCCGACAGCGACGTGCCGCCCCGTTCGAAGAAGTGGTCCCGCCGTCCGATCTGGTTCTGCGGGATGCCGAGCACCTTCGCCCATGCGGCCGCCAGCTGCTGTTCGGTCGGCGTACTGGGCGCGCGGTACTCGTCCTGGACGGCGCCGAGTTCTCCGGCGAGCACCCGCAGAGTCTTCCTGTCGATCTTGCTGTTGGCCGTCAGCGGCAGACGTTCCCGCCAGTGGAAGGCCGACGGGACCATGTACTCGGGCAGCGACTCACCGAGCCGGTCCAGCAGGACGCCGGCCTCGAGTGGCCGCCGACCGGAGTAGAACGCCACCAGGTGCTTGCTCTGGTCGGCCCGCTCGGTCACCACCACTGCACCGTCGCGAACACCGGGCACCCGCAACAGGGTGTTCTCGATCTCGCCGATCTCGATCCGGAAGCCACGAATCTTTACCTGGTTGTCCCGGCGGCCGAGGAACTCCAGCTTGCCCTCGGGATGCCAGCGGCCGTAGTCGCCGCCCCGGTAGAGCCGGGCGCCCTCACGGTGCGGATCGACCAAGTAGGCCTGCCGGGTGCGCTCGGGGTCATTGACGTATCCGCGGCCGACGCAGACGCCGGAGAAGACGATCAGACCGGGGGCGCCGAGCGGCACCGGAGCCAGGTGCTCATCGACGACATAGACATGCACGTTGTTGACCGCGGGACCCAGCAGGACCCCGTCCCCGTCGGGCACGTGGTCCATGACCTCGTGGTTGGTGTCGTCCGAAGTCTCGGTCAGACCATAGGCGTTGACCAGCTTGATCCCGGGCTGGGCGGCGAACCAGCGCTGCGTGAGTTCCTTCTTCAGCGCCTCGCCGGTGACCGACACGCACCGCAGATCCGGCAGCTCGCGAGGATGCTGCTGCAGACAGGACACGACGACGTCCAGGTAGGAGGGTACGACCTGGAGGACGGCGACCCGGCCGTCAACGATCTTGTCGATGAACCGCTGGACGTCGAGGATCACCTCCTGCTCCACCAGCAGGGTCCGACCCCCGACCAGCAGCCCGGACACCAGTTGCCACAGCGAGATGTCGAAGCACTGGGGTGCGGTCTGGGCGACCACCTGTCCCTCGCCGATCTCCAGGTCGTCGATCTTGGCATAGAGGTGGTTGAGCATGCCCGCGTGCTCGCACATCGCGCCCTTGGGCTCACCTGTGGAGCCGGAGGTGAAATAGATGTAGGCGAGCTGGTCCGGTGCGACGCGGAGGCCCAGATCGTCGTCGGCATGGTCCTCCTCGTAGGCTGCACCGACGAAGAGCTTCTGGATCCCGGACAGCGAGTCGAGGGCCTGGTCGAGCGTGGAGGTGCTGCCGGGTTCGGTCAGCACGAGCCCGCATTCGGCACGGGAGAGCATGGCCGCGACGCGATCGGCCGGGAAATGCGGCTCGACGGGCAGGTACACGCCGCCTGCCTTGAAGACCGCGAGTACGGCGGCCATCCAGTCCAGGTTGCGCTCGGTCACCACCGCGACGACACCTTCGGGGCGCAGCCCCCGCGCCAGCAGGGCTCGTCCCACCCGGTTGGCACGCGCGTTGAGTTCCCGATAAGTCAGCTGCCGCTCCCCGTGCACCGCCGCGACGGCGTCCGGGTGCGCCGCCACCCGCTGTTCGAACAGCTCGTGGAACCGACGGTCCGGGAGCTCCCGGCGCGGACCGGCGAGTCCTTCGAGCTGGAAGCGGAGTTCCTCGGCGGAGAGCAGGCTCTGCCGTCCGTGCTCGGCGTCCGGATCGGCGGCGATCAGCGCGAGCGCGGTGGCGTGGTATCCGGCGATCCTGACGGCGCAGTCCGCGTCGAGCGCGTCGGTCCGGTACCGCAGCCGCAGCACGAGGTGGCCGCCCGGTTGGGAAAAACCCACCCACAGCACGGTGTCACCACCGAGTTCGCCACCCGAGCCGTGCGGATCGAGCACGGTCTCGACCGACAGTCCGGCCAGACCCAGCTCGCGCCTGAGCTCATCGACGGGAAAGTCCTTGTGCGACAGCAGATCTGACGCGACTCGATGGGTGTCCAGCAGCAGCGTCCGCCACGAGTCGCATTCCGTCGTCAGCCGGCAGGGCAGCGGTCGGCCGCCCTTCACCGCGACGTAGCCGGTCGCGACCTCGTGCTCGCCGGACAATGCGGCAAGCACCTTGGCGTGCGCGGCCAGCAGCACCGAGTCGAGCGGCACCGCCAGGTCCTTGGCCAACCGGCCCAACGCTGTCACGACGTCGTCCGGGATCGTCGCCTCGTGTTCGCCGACGCCCGTCACCGGATCGAGTGTCCACCGCGGTATTGCGGTGAATCCACCGGCGAGGAGTACAGCGCGCCAGAACTCCCGGTCGGCCTGCACGTGCATTCCCATCTGGTCGTCCCTCTCCATTCACCGTCGCCACCGTGCTGTTCAGCGCCGACAAGGGCGGCGCTGCTACCCATTCCGCGTCAGTGCCTCGGGCTGATAAGGGGCATCGCGCATCTCCGCGGCGGGGTTCCCTCCCCAGCGTGCATGCTGTGGGACTTCCTCGCCTTTCATGAGAAACGAGTCGGGGGCGAGCACCGCACCGTCTCCCATCGTCACTCCGTAGTGGACGTGGGCTCCCACACCGAGGGTGCAGCCGGCGTCGAGGGTGCTGCGATCGGACTTGAAGGTGCCGTCCTCCTGCGAGTGGCACTGGATCTTGCTTCCTGCATTGAGTGTGCAGTCGCTCCCGATGGTGGTGAGCGTGCGCTCCGTCAAATAGCAGCCGTCATCGAAGACTCTGCTGCCGAGCCGAACACCCAGCATCCGCCAGATCACGTTCTTGAAGGGGGTGCCGTTGAAGACGTTGAGGTAGGTGTCAGGCACCTTCCAGAGGCGCTCGTGCCACCAGAAATACGGGTCGTAGATGGAACACAACTGCGGTCGCAGCGCCCGGAATGCCGCGATGCCGCGCTCCACCAGTACGAAGTAGCCGGCGGTGAACCCGAGGCTGAACACCAGGAACGCAGCGATCAGCACATGCCCGTAGGAGTCGTACAGTTCGACGTTCGCCAGGCCGAGCATCGTGAGCACGAAGAAGTGCAGCCACCGCACGAGCAGGAAGAAGACCATCGAGCGGATGTTGTAGCGGTTCTTTGCGGCGAGGCTGCGGCGCAACTCGTCGCCGGTCCGGAGATGGTCGAACCGGGAGTCGCGCTCAACCGACCGGGGAATCTCGAAGCACGGCGAGCCGAGCAGGCCCACCCCCTCGCGTACCTCACCGTCGAGCGGAATCATCACCTTCGTCGCGAGGAGGCAGTTCTCGCCTGTCCTGGCCCCCGAGGGATAGGCGATGTTGTTCCCGAGGAAGTTGTGCGGCCCGATCGAGGCCCGGGACACCCGGAAGGATGTGCTCGAGAAGTCGGCATTGATGATGGAGAGCCCGTCAGCGACCATCGTGCCGCTGCCGACAGAGCACAGAAACGGGGTCTCGTGTTGTACTTCCGTGCCGAAGTTCGACCCGGTCTGCTCGACCCGGCTCAAGTCGTATCCGATGCCGCGCAAGTAGTGGACGATGTAGGAGCTGTCGCCGAACAGCCATGTGAAGAACTTGATGTTGGTCATGCGCCCGATCGCCCTGTGCGCCGAGTAATGAAAGCCGTACAGCGGATAGACCCTGTCCGGCTTGAGGACCAGGTTCAGCAGACGCGGAACGGTGCACATTACGGCCAGGCCCACGACGACGAAGCCGAAGAACAGCAGGAGGGAAAGGAACAGCGCGTCGACGTAGAGAGCCGGCGATGTGAACCCCATCGTGCCCGGGCCCAACCGGCTGTGCAGCGCCGGGACCTCGGTCAACAGCATGTACGCGCCCCCGACAGCCAGTGGCACGTAGAGGAAGAACAGCTGAAGCACGGTGATGAGGCCGAAGCCGGCCCGGCGCAGCGTGCCGCATTTGGCCGGCCCGATCGTCAGGTAGTCGTGCTCCGTGAGCTGTGCCGGGGATCCGTGCCAGCGCTGGCCGTCCGGGACCACCTGGCCGCTGTACAGCGTTGACGTGTGGCCGAGTTGCGCCCCGTCGCCCATCGACGTGTCGATGTCGAGCACGGTCTTCTCGCCGATGAACACGTCCTGGCCAAGGGTGACCCGGCCGGTCTGGATACGGCCGGCGTGCGCCCGGTAGCAGAGGAAGAACGAGTCCTTGCGGATGACCGTGCCTGCGCCGATCGTGAGCAGGTCGGGGCAGACCGGAACGTTGCGGGAGAGGATCGTGACTCCCTTGCCGATCCGTGCGCCCAGGGCTCGCAGGTACAGCACGTACAGGGGATTGCCGACGAAGAAGATCATCGGGTTGGCGTGGATCAGCACCTTGACGGTCCAGAAGCGCAGATACGTCAGGCCCCAGACCGGGAACTCGCGAGATTTCCACCGGCCGATGAGGAGCCATTTGGCCACGATCGGGAAGGTGCACAGACCGACGAAGCCGACGCCGCCGAAGACGAACGACCGCAGATAGATGTCGATTATATCCGAGCCGGCGGAGACCCATGCATAGCCACGGTCGGCACCAAGTCCGGCGAGGAACGAATATCCCAGGAACAGCAGGAACTGCAGCGTTCCGCAGAGGGCGTACTGCACCGTGCCGGCCGGGGTCACCACCTCGGTCGGCGCCGGGACCGACGACTCGACAGAGGTGGGCGCGGCGTCCGCGAGCCCTGTCGCCAGGCTACGGATCGTTGGGTGCCGGTAGATGTCCTTCATCGACGCTGACGGGAGATCCGCCCGCTTCCTGACCCGTGCGCAGAAATGGGCCATCACCAGCGAGTTGGCGCCGAGGTCGTCGAAGAAGTGGCTGTCGACCGACACCCGTTCGACACACATGACGTCAGCCAGGACCTTGGCGAGGTCTCTCTCGACGCCGGTCGCAGGGTCGGTGCACCTGCGCGTGTCGATCGCAGATTCATCCGGCCCGGGCGTCAGGACGTCGAGGGATTTCTCCTCCATGCGAGCTCCTTGAGGAACTTTCGAGCGCCGCCGGCCATCACGGTCGGCGCCCTGTGCTCGCGCTTTTCGATGGCCGGATCGAGTAGTCCGGAAGTCATGAGGCCGGGATCTGTTGTCCGGTTCCAAACCGTTGCCTCAGTCTTAGCTGTCCACCGTAGGGCTGCCACTCGAACTCGATCATCGTTGGCCCGGCAGTGGCTCTCGACGGCGCCAGGGGGCCTCGCTGCCGGTCGCCTGGCGGCGGGAGTGTGGAGCGCATGCCGCCCGATTCATTCCTCATCCACGGTTCTGCCCGACGGGACGGCGATGAGCTGCATCCGGGTCTCGACTTACTGCATACGAGTGGCGTGGGTCTGATCCGGGCGTTCCGATGCGCGACACCGCAGCGAACACCGCCGGCGGGGCCCGGCTCGATGCCCTGTGGCATCAATGGCCCCGACCGGGTCCCCTCGGATCCGTCAGATGATCACGTGCTACGGCACGTGATCATTCCTGATCGAGATCCATTCTTGCGACGGGCCTCGAGGACCGACGACCGCCGCCACTGCCCCTGGCCCGGGTGGCGTTGGCGGCGAGCAGGGCCAAGCCCAGCGGCGTGAGGGTGTGCAGCACGGTGGTCGCATAACGGACGCTGGCGATCAGGTGTGAGTCGCGCAGTGCCTGGGTGTGGAAGGTGACGGTGCCAGGGGATATGCCCAGAGCGCGGGCGAGTTCACTCCCGGTGGCCCCCGTTGCGGAGGCCCGCAGTACAAGTGCGCGCGTGCGGCCCAGCAGCGTGGTCAGCGGGACCACGTCGCCGTCGGCGACGGATGCCGCTGTGGGCACCCGCTCGTGGTGCATGGGATAGACCAGCACGGGGGGTAATTCGGGGTCGGCCAGCACGACGGCTGAGCCCCAGCAGAAGTACGAGGGCACCAACCGCAGTCCTCTGCCGCCCAGATGCAGGTCCGCGTCGACGGTGGGGTGATCCGCCTCGAGGACGGGGCTGCGCCAGCGAAAGCCCGGCCCCAGGCCGGACAGCATGTCCTCGACGCCCCTTCCCAGGAGGGAACGGGTGCGGAAGACCCGCTCGGCCTCGATGCGGGTGCGAATGGTCTCCTCGTGCGGCGCGATGAGCGCGTCGTAGTACGCCCTCAGCCCTGCCGTCAGCTCGTTCCTGTGTTCACTGGTGGCCAGTCGAGTCAGTCCGCGCGGAGTCGTCGACACCACTCTGGTCAGCTGATCGAGTTCGGCCGCAACCCGGGCGGCCGGGGTGGCGCGGATGGCTTCGAGACCTGGGGAAAGGCCCTCGCTCGCGGCGGCGGGGGTGAGGAAATCCGGAAAGTAGGCAGCGCGCGGAAACAGTGGCAGCAGCAAATGCCGCACCGTGCGCGCCAGTGCGGGATCGTTCAGCTTTTCGCAGGCGAAGCGCAGCCAGGGGGCATAGGTCCCGCGGCCGCGCCTGGTCTGCAGGCGGTGGAGTGAGGCCGCTGTCTCCCACAGGGGATCGGGCTCGGCGGTCAGGCGGGTCCGGCCGAGATCGGGTCCGGAGAAGTGAATGCGGAGCACGGTACTCCTTCACGTGAGGTGCCTGTTTCAACAGAGCTCGAACAAGGTAGCTGCCTGTGAACAGCGGTGGCAATCTCTGTGAAGGTGTGGTTCAACCGGCTTCACAATTCGGAGATTCGGTTGGATCGCGTGTTTCGGTATCGATCGAGAAGGGGAGAAAATGAAGCTGGCCAAGTTCTTCGCTGCCGCGGCTGTGACTGGAATGTCCATTGCCGGTCTTGCCGCCCCCGCGAGCGCCACGGAGCACAATGGAGTGTGCGAGACGGGCGAGTTCTGCCTCTGGTACAACCCGAACTATGTGAACGGCATCTGGGACATGTACTACTCGGACCTCAACCTGAACGACAACTACTTCATCGGCAACTCCAGCCAGCGGGTAGGCAACAACTCCGCCTCGGCCAAGAACCGGGACTCCCTGAGGTGGTACGTCTACTTCGGGACGAACAAAGCCGGCACGTCCGGCTGGTACGACTCCGGTGAGGTCAACCCGCAGATGACGAACTTCCGGAACCAGATCGAGTCCGCCTCGTACTGATCCCCGGCCCGGCCGGCCGGCGTGGCTCGCAAGCCGCTTCGGCCGGCCGGGGTGCACGCACCCACCCCTGGAGCCTGGAGACCAGCCATGTTCGCACCCGGGCGCAGAAAGCCCGCGCGCTTCCCGTCCGCTGCCGCTGCCCTGCTAGTGGCCTGCGTCCTTGCAGGTTGCTCGGCCGGTGCGGGGCGGCCGGGGAAGCATCTAGAGAACCCCGAGGCGCAGTCCCTCCGTATCCCCACGGCCGCGGAAGCCGCTCGTATGGAGGTGCCGCTGGCCCGTTACACCGTCGGCCTGGCCGACGGGCGCGCCATCAACGCGGCCGAGAGCCGCCTCGTCGCGCAATGCGCGGCGCGCTACGGACTCACTCTGCCGCCCGAGCAGCGGGACGGCGGCGCGGAGCCCGGCACCAGTGTGGAGCGCCGGTACGGCATAACCGACCGGAAACTGGCCGCGGTGAACGGGTACGGAATGGGCGACAAACCAGCGAAACGCAACGCCGAACCACATGCGAAGATCCCCGAATATCTAAGGACAGCAATTCTTTCCGGCCGCGGACCGGCCACCGTGAACGGCCTCGAGGTGCCGGACCAGGGGTGCAGCGGAGAAGCCCGTGAAACGCTTTCGAAAAGAGCGGCTCCCAGTCGGAATCAGAATCTTGCCCTCAGTCTCATGGACGAGAGCTTCTATGTGTCACAACGTGATCCCCGGGTGCGGAAAGTGATTTCCAAGTGGTCGGCCTGCATGCACCGGAGCGGATACGACTACAACGATCCGCTGGACGCGGCAGGAGATACCCGTTTTGGTACGGGACGGACTCGGTTGGAGCGCGATGTGGCATTGGCGGACATTGACTGCAAGGAAGCGGTGAATCTCACCGGGATCTGGTTTGCGGTGGAGTCTGCATATCAGCAGGGACAGCTCGCCGAGAACCGGCCACAACTCGAGGACGCCCTTCGAGCCGGTCGTGCGCGGGTTGTCGCGGCACAAGCGATTCTCGATGGGGCCGGGAGCTGAACGGGGTCCCCAGGGCAGCGCATGCTTGCGGCCGCTGCCGGACAAGCAGACCGAGCCGCCTCAGCGCAACTCCGACAAGGCGCTCGCCGGCGGCTCCGGCACGGCCGGTGCGTACGGCGGCCGCGGGTGGACGATGGCGAGCCCCGCGCCCCTCGCGTGCAGAGTCGCGGCTGCTGCACACGTTTGGGGTTGCATCGCGCGTCGGTCAGCTCGTAGTAACTGCCCTTGAACGTGGTGGTCTCCCGCGGCGACAACAGTCCGATGAGCACCTCGCAGGCCTCTTCGGACCGGTCGCCGCGCTGCCTGGGTGTGCCCAGCTCGATGCCGTAGGCGCCGGACGCGGGCTGAACCTGCGGAGCCCGGTGGAGCTGCTCGGTAGTGCCGTTGCCGGTCGAGGGCCTTGGCAGCCGGGGTTTTCACCGGCCATCCGGATTCCGTCCGCCTGGTGGTTGTCTGCCCGTGGCCCGGACAGCCCTATCGTGCGCGCATGCCGGTACCGGACGCGATCGCCGACCCGCGCCGCTGCCGATGGCTCGGGTTCTCGGGCTCGGTCGCGGTCGCGGTGGGCGGGCTGACTGCGGGGGCGTTGCCGGTGCGGGAGGCGGTAGGGCCGTACGGCGGGCGACTGGGGCTGGCCGGTACGTACTTCGGGCTGGTGCTGCTGGTCGCCGCGTGGTGGTGTCTGGGGCGGGCGGTGCGCGGGCCCAAACCGCCGGGAGAGCGGTTCCTGTTGGTGACGCTGGGGATCTGGGCGGCGCCGCTGGTGCTGGGGCCACCGCTGTTCAGCCGGGACGTGTACAGCTATCTGGTACAGGGCACGATGGCCGCCGCGCACATGGACGTGTACGCGTACGGAGCCGACCGGCTCGGCGGGCCGCTGGCCGCCGAGGTGCCGCCGATCTGGCAGCACACTCCGACGCCGTACGGCCCGGTCTTCCTGGCCGTGGCCAGGGCGGCGGTACCACTGGGGATCGCCGGCATGCGACTGGTGGCGCTGTCCGGCGTCGCCCTGATGATCGCCTTCCTGCTCGTACTCGCCGGGCGCTGCGGCACCGACCGGTCGGCCGCGCTCTGGCTGGGTGCACTCAACCCGCTGCTCCTGCTGCACCTAGTTGCGGGCGCGCACAACGACGCGGTGATGCTGGGGCTGCTCGGCGCGGGGCTGG
Source organism: Streptomyces sp. NPDC005181 (assembly GCF_040608395.1). Lineage (NCBI taxonomy): Bacteria > Bacillati > Actinomycetota > Actinomycetes > Kitasatosporales > Streptomycetaceae > Streptomyces > Streptomyces sp. NPDC005181. Next base: position 25,811 of record NZ_JBEXID010000065.1, on the reverse strand, counting down.
TGGCGGCGTCCGGGCGGTGGCCGGTGTCGGCCGCGGTGCTCGTCACGCTGGCCGCGCTGGTGAAGGTGCCTGCCGTGCTGGGGCTGTTCGCGGTCGCGTCGATCTGGTCGTACCGGCTGCAGGGGCGTGCCAGGCTGGTCAGGACCGGACTTGCCACCCTCGCCGTCGCGGTGGCGACCACGGTGGCCGCCACCGCCGCCACCGGCACCGGCTACGGCTGGGTCGGCGCCCTCGGCACCCCCGTCTCCGCCCACAACTGGTCCCTCACCGGTACTCTCGGCCGCCTCACCGGCGCCGTGCCCGCCTGGCGCTTCCTCGGTGTCGCCGCGATCGCCGTCGTACTGCTCCTGGTCTGGCGCCGCCGCCACGGTCTCGGCCCGGTGTACGCCCTCGGTCTGGGCCTGGCCGCTGTCGCCCTGCTCGGCCCCGCGATCCGCCCCTGGTACGTACTCTGGGCGCTGTTCCCTATCGCGGCCGCCGCACCGCGCGGCCGGGTGCGCCGCTGGGCCGCCGTCGTTAGTTGTGTGCTCGCCCTCGCCGTCCTCCCGGACGGTTTCGCCCCGGACGTACGGCAGTTGGTGCTCGCGGTGAGCGGCGGCGGACTGGCGGCGCTGGTTCTGTTGACCTGGCGGGCTGCGTCCCGGCCGCGGGCCGCGGACGCCCCGGGGACCCTGCCGTGACCCGGCCGCGGCAGCTGCTCGGCATGGTGGTCCCGGTTGCCGGCGCCGTGCTCTTCATGCTGACGGTGCCGTACTACCGGGGCTGGTTCGACCTGTACGTCTACTACGGGACCGTCGACGACTGGATCCGGCACGGCGGCCGGATCTACGACTACCTGCTGCCAGGGACCGGATACGGCTTCACCTATCCGCCCTTCGCCGCCGTCTGCATGCTGCCCATGCTCCTGGTCGGGCGCACCGGCGCGGTGGTGGGCGGCGTGCTGCTCAATGTGGCCGCCTCGGTGCTGCTGTTGCGCGGTCCACTGCGCGAACTGCCCGTGGGCCGCGGTGGGTTGGTGGTGGCAGGGTGCCTTTTCGTGATGCTGGAGCCGGTGCGGGACACCTTCAGTCTGGGCCAGGTGAATCTGCTGCTGATGGCCCTGGTGTACGCGGACGGCGGGCGCGGCCGTTTCGCGGGTGCCGGCATCGGCCTGGCGACGGCGTTCAAGCTCACGCCGGGCATCTTCATCGGGTACCTGCTGCTCACCGGCCGCCGCAGAACTGCTGCCGTCGCCATGGGTACGGCGGTGGCAGCGACCGTGATCGGTGCGCTGGCGGCGCCGCGCGCGTCATGGGTGTTCTGGACCCGGGCGCTGTGGGACACGCACCGGGTCGGTGCCTTGGACTACGTGTCCAACCAGTCGCTCCAGGGCGCGCTGGCCCGGCTGGGCGCGGCCCGCCCGGTGTGGGTGCCGGTCGTGCTCGCGGTGCTCGTCCTGTGGGCGTACCGTGTGCGCCGGGCGACTGCGGTCGGTGACGACGAGGCCGGGATGGCGCTCACCGGCCTTGCGGCATGCCTGATCAGCCCGGTGACCTGGGTGCACCACCTGGTGTGGGCGGTGCCCGCCCTTGCCTTGCTTGCCAGAACCGGCCGTCGCGCCGTTGCCGCAGCGCTGTACGTGGTGCTGTGCAGCAGCGTCGTGTGGCTGTGGCGCGATGATCCGTCCGGCTTGGGCGGTTTCCTCGGCGGGAGCGCGTACGTATGGATCTGCCTGGGGCTGCTGGCGCTGTGGCCGCAAGCGACCTCCCGGCTTCCGTCGCGCAGCAGCGCGGACGAACCGGGCCTTGAAGCAGCGCCCCGAGTCGGCCGGTCCCCGGCTCGGCCTGGGGCCGCACATGCTCCTCGGCGTCCCCGCCGATCCGGCTGACGGGGACCTCACGGCCGTTCTGCCGTGGGCCGCAACCGTCGCACGGCCGGCTTTCAGACCACCTTCGAGCGCACCAGCGCGCCCAGTACCAGCGCCCCGGGGATCAGCGGCAGCCACACCGTGATGATGCGGTAGCCCAGGACCACGGAACCGGCGGCGGTGACCGAAGCCCCGGCGGCGACCAGAGCGACGACCAGCGCCGCGTCGACGGAGCCGATGCCACCCGGGGTCGGGACGGCGGCGGCCGCGATGCTGGCGGCGAGATACGCGATCGCGACATGGATCACGGGTACCGGTACGTCGAGGGCCAGCGCGACCGCGACCAGTCCCGCGGCCTGCAGGACGGGGAAGGCCAGTGAGCCGCCCCACAGGGCCAGCGCCCGGGCGGGCCTGGCATGCAGCGCACGCGCGTCGGTCAGAGCGGTGCCCAGAAAGGCACCGATGACCCTGCGTAGCGGGCGTACGGTTACCAGCGCGAGCACTGCGGTGCAGACCAGCCCGCCCGCCGCCCACACGAGTGGGAGGGCAGCCGCCTTGGGGACGAGGCCGTCCAGCCGGAGCGCATCGGGGCAGGCGGTCAGAAGCGTGAGCAGGAGCACGACCCGGCCCGCTGCCTCCGCCAACAGGTACAACGCGAGTGCGGCCGAGGACTGGGTCAGAGGGATCCCGCAACCCCTGAGGAAGCGCAGATTGACCGCGCCCGCGCCCAATCCCGCCGGCAGGAGGTGGTTGGCGGCACCTGAGGCGAACTGGGTGGCGAACAGCCGTCCGGCGGGGAGCGGTTCGAGCACCGCGCCCTGGCGCGCGAAGGACACCGCGACCCAGCCCAGCCCGGTGACTGCAAGCGCGGCCAGCAGCCAGTAGCGGTTGGCGGTGAGGAGTCCGCGGCCGCCGGAGGCGATGACGGGCCAGTTCAGGGCCACCCAGACGCCGATGACGGTGATCGGGACCAGGCAGGCGATCCGGCGCAGGAACGGGATGCTGGGTAGGGCCATCGGTCTCGGTCGTCCCTGCTCGTTGTGCACCCTTCGAGAGCGGGCTCGCCGATAGTGTCCCGGGCGTGCACGACGTTCCGGCGTCGTGTGGCCGACGCCCGGTGGACGGGGTGGTGGCGGGGAGGGGAGCCGGCACCGCGCAGGCGGCGTCGGCTCCGGTCGTCTCCGGCCTGCCCCCAGTTCCCGCCGGAATGCAGGTGTGGCCGCGGCCATGCTGCCGTGCCCTGTCCGCGGCGGTCGGATGCCCCAGCCGAACGTACCCTCGCACCGCCCCTCGGCCCACCGGCCGGATGACGCAACACGGCCCGGGAGCGACAACCGCGTGGCTCCCGGGCCGGCACGGACCCGGTCGGCCATCCGCCCGCCCCGCTGCCGCCGTTACGCGAACGGGGCCATGAAATCCTTCGGCGTCAGCGCCCGGTCGACGATTCGGGTGTCGCCGACCCAGCCGTAGTAACTCTGGCCGAACTGCTCGGCGAACTGGGTACCGCCGATGACGAACGGCTTTCCGAGCGTTGCGATGCCGGTGGCCGGCTGGGACGGGTTCCGGGCGATCTTCGACCCGTCGACGTACATCACCGTGCGGTGACCGTTGTTGACGACCGCGATGTGGATCCAGCGACCCACGGGCAGCGCGTGGCTCCATGACGTCGGGTCGGCGTCCTGGACGTGCGGGTAGAGCACGAACTGCAGGAAACGCTCAGGCGTGACATTGAGGCTGCAGGTGGGCTCCTCCGTCGACCATCCGGTGGTTTTGCCTGCGTCGCCGTTGCGCCCTTCCCAGCTGAGGATGCCCATCCAGGCGTGGTCGCCCTCGAACGGCTCCGGCAGCTTGATGAAGGTCTCGATGGTGAAGCCCGAGGTGAACGTCAAGCTGTTCAGCGGCGCCTGGGCGGCCGTGGTGAGGATCGCGCCCCGGTCCGGCGACTTGCCGCCGTCGAAGCGGAGGCTGGCGTGGGCCGGCTGCTCGGCATGGTGATCGCCCGACCAGGTGAGGGCCTTCGAGGCGCTGTCGTGGAGCAGTTGGACCCGGAGGTCGTTTCCGTGCCCCGACAGGTCGCGTGCCACGGTGCCCGCGGCCACGGCGGAACCGGCAGTGCCGGCCCCCGCGAGACCGGAGGAGTCGAACCGCCAGTAGGCGACAGTGCCCCGCGGCATCACCCGGGAGGCCGGACGCGGCGCCGGAGGAACCACCGGTGCGAATGCTTCGAACCGCTCCGAGAAGTCGATGTCCAGCGAGAACCGGTCCACCGGGCCGGTCAGTTCGACGGTCTCGGCCTCCCATGGCGTCCGCTTCTCGGGGTCGCGGGCGAGGAACCACGGAGAGAATGTCTCGACATCGACGACCTTGCGGACCATGTCGAAGGAGTAGAGCCGGACCATGCCGGCACCGCCGTAGTAGCGGTCCTGGTAGTTGGTGATGTGCACATGCACATCGTGGCCGGCGTCGTTGGTGAGCACAGTGCGTCCCGGAGGCCAGTAGTGCCCGCCCAGCGCCATGAAGATCTGGTCATTGCCGCGGATGATGCGGTCCCAGAGCCGCTGTCCGTTGTCGGACAGGTGTGCCTGGCCGTTGTCCTCGGCCCAGGCGATGTCATGGGTGGTGAGGATGGCCGGGAGGGTCGGGTGGGCGTCGAGGACGCCCTGCGCCCAGGCCAGCCCCTTCTCGGAGGCGCGCCAGTCGAGGGCGAGCATCAGCCACTCGCGCCCGGCCGCCTGCAGCACGTGGTAGCTGTTGTAGCCGTCCGGCGATGCGCCGCCGAAGGTCGGCATGGAGGTGAATCGCCGCGGCCCGAACGCCCGGAGGTAGGCGGTGTCACCGCGCTGGTCGTCGGTGCCCGAGTTGATGTCGTGGTTGCCGGCGAGGACGCTGTAGGGCACCTTGCCATGGATGGTCCGGAAGGTGTCCGCCGCGAGGCCGATCTCCTCCTCGCTCCCGTGCTCGGTGACATCGCCCAGGTGCGTCATAAAGGCGATGTTCGCCTCCTGACGCTGGGCCACCAGGTAGTGGAACGTCTCCTTCAGCGGCTCCGGGTCCGCGCTGTCCGCGTCGAAGAGGTACTGGGTGTCCGGCAGGACCGCCAGTGCGAAGCGCGGGCTCTCCTCGTCGAAGCGGTGGCTGCCGGAGCCGGCTGCCGATGACTGCGCCGTGGCGGCCTGCGCGGACTGCGTGCCGAGGACCGTGGCGGCCGCTCCGACCGCCGGGACGGCCAGCGCCGCCTGCAGCAGGCTGCGGCGACCCGGTCCCGGATGACTGGTTTTGCTCATGCGATCTCCCTGAATACCCCCGGTATGACAGCAGGGATCATGCTGATCGCCGATAGCCGGACGGTGAAGGTGGTCTAAACCACAAGGGCCGGATGGTGGGCACCTTCGGGTGGGCAGCCGCCGTGGGCGGGCGAACGGTGCGTACCGGGCATCCGGTGGACGAGCGGGTGCCTTGACCCGCGCCCCTGACAGGCGCGCGATCAGCAGGGCCCGGCTGCTTGGAATCGCCGGCCCGAGATCTTCGAGGGGAAAGGCGGGAGTCAACGGAAAGTCGCTGGCTTCCCGTGCCATCCAGCGAAGAGACTTCCGGCATGACACTTCACGAGAATGAGGTCTCGGTCGACGAGGCGATAGTCAGGTCACTGTTGGAGGCACAGCGCCCGGAGTGGGCTGACCTGCCGTTGTCGCCCGCAGGCGCGGGCACGGACAACATCATGTACCGGCTGGGCGATGACCTGCTCGTGCGACTTCCACGAACCGCCGACAACGGACGGTCCGTGCGAAAGGAGCAGGAATGGCTTCCTCGCCTGGCGCCCTTCCTCGCGTGCCCTATCCCCGAGCCCCTCCATGCCGGGGCGCCCACCAACGCCTTCCCGCTCGTCTGGTCGGTCTACCGCTGGATCGACGGTGACGAAGCCGGCCCGGACACCGTCCGGGACTGGGGCGCCTTCGGAGCCGACCTGGCGGCGATGGTACGGGAGCTCCACAGCATCGACCTCATGGGAGCGACTCGCACGGATGACCTCAGCTGGTACCGCGGCGGCAGCCTGCAGGCATGCGACCACTGGATCAGTAAGTGCTTTGAAGACTGCCGAACCACCGTGGGCCCGGAGCTCGACGTTGAGACTTTGGAACAGTTGTGGCGAGCCGCGCTCGCCCTGCCCGAGCCTTCCGGACCTGACGTGTGGCTCCACGGCGACCTCAAGCCCACCAACCTCTTGGTTCGGGAGGGCCGGCTCCACGCGGTCATCGACTTCGGAGGCCTCTCAGTCGGTTTTCCCGACGCCGAGCACTCCACACTCTGGGACCTGCCACCGCAAGCACGAGAGGTCTACTGGAACACCCTGGGCCTCGACGATCTCACCTGGGCCCGCGCCCGCGCCTGGGCGATCGCGGTCGGCGTCAGCGGAGTCTCTTATTACTGGCACACCTACCCCGCCTTCGTCGCCGAATGCCGAGCACGACTTCAATCGATTCTCACTGACGCCGCTGCACGTTGAGCGGCCTCCTCCGGGCCGGAAGGAAGGGCTGGACGGCGCGGGTTCAGTGGAACGCGACGGAACGTCGCGCGTAAGGGAGCACCTTCGCCCGCGACGATGCCGAAACCGCGCTCGTGCGGTCCGAGACGCTCCAGGCGCAAGGAAGTGGTGCGCGGCAAGTGATCAGGTGGGCGGAGTCACTGGGCGGTCGATGCTGGTGGCGTCGAGCTGTCGGACGCCCCGGCCGTTCTCTGCCACCCCGTCAGCCGGCCTTGTGTCGTGGTCCCCCGACACTGTCCTGCAGCCACCTGAGCCATCGATCCCGGAGCCAGGCTCCGAGTAGGCCGGCAGGGCGTTCACGGACGTGGTCGTGCGACCTGCGTCCAGAGGCGCTTGGATCAACGTGCAAGGTAAAGGCGGGGCTTGGTTGCGAACCTGAGGGCTGTCCCGTAATCCCTGGTGGATCAGCGCGCAGCGTCAGATGCGGTGCATCGCAAGGCGGAGGAGCGTCCTCATACTGGGCGTATTCGGGCGCTCCGACAACGCGGCGAGGTGCCGTAGCTGTCGTCGCGCGCCCGCCAGGGATTACGGGACAGCCCTTAGGAGACCTTCGGGGTGCGGGTCGCGCTGACGACCTTGCAGTCCCTGAAATCGTTTCCCTTGCCGGGGCCCGTGTAGGGGGCGCTCGCGTACATGAAGTACGTCTGGCCATCGCCTACCGTCACATCGGTGACTTTCGCGACGATCGGGGCTGCGGTGGGGGAGTCGCCCTCGAAGTGGACCGTGATGTCGTAGGTCTGGCTGAAGGCGGTGTCGTTGTCCATCTGAAGCTGGCCGCGGATCTCGGTCGCCGCGGGGTTGATGGAGCAGAAGTCGATCGTCACTTCGCTCATGGCGTCGACGGGGACGGTCTCGGTCGGGGTGGGGGAGGGTGTGGGGGCGTCCGTGTAGTCATCGCCGCCGGAGGTGCCGTTGTCGTGGCTGCCGCCGGTGGTGGAACTACTGGAGCTCGAGCTGCTGTCGCAGCCGCCGCCGCGGGAGCCGGTGAGCGTGATCAGGACGATGCCGAAGACAGCGACCGCGCGGACATGGCGCATCTTCACGATTACCCCCCGTTGAACAAAACCCGCATCGCGTGACGGGTGCACGTCACCATACAGGGTGGCGGGGTGCTCAGGAGCGGGTGCGTGAGCGGCTGTGGTGGGATCCCCCTCCTTCACTGAAGGCCAGTTCCCCGACGCGGGCAAGCACATGGCCGCCCATGCCCATGCACCACCACACCACCGTGGTCCCGTGTTCGACGATATGGACGCCCAAACCGTGGTCGGCGCACTCCGGCCATACTTTCCAGGTCTGCTTCAGCAGGTCCTCCTGGATGAGGCACGCCACCGCCGCCACGGCCCCGACCCGGTCGTCGCCCGTGCACGGGTGCAGTCTGCCGTCGCCGCTGAGCCGCCGTCCGTCAGCCAGCACAACTCCGGCGGCCACGGGGAAGGCGTCCTCCATGACCACCAACCGCGGTTCGCCGACAATCCCGGCCGCGGGCAGGTCCCGGGCAGCGATCCTCAGCGCGTGACGCAGCATGTCCAGTCGCTCCGGTGCCAGGTCGAAGCCCGGATCGAAGCATGTCTGCGCCAGTATCCGCCCGGCCAGGCCGGCCATCTCCTGGGGCGTCACCTGAGCAGGGTGACGCTCCACCACTTCCCGCACAGCGTCCGACCCGTGCCCCTGGTCCATCAGTTCACAGGCCAGATCGACCACGTCCTGGGCGGCGAGCCGCCCTTCGCGCAGGCCGACGTATACGCGAGCACTCAAACGGTCGACCACGCACTCCCTATCCACGGACCCAGTATCTCCGTCCGCCCACCGGTCGCCACTGCCTGTCCGGCCCCGCCTGCACGAGGCACTCCCCGCCGAGCTGCGGGCAACTGGCCTGCCGGGTCAACTTGATGGGGGTCACGACTGCCGGATTGTGGAGATTGCCTCCTCGTCCGGTCGTCAGTCCCAGCGCCTAGGGTGCGTGCATGACCAACTGGATACAGGGCTCCTTCCTCGGCCACGAGGTGAATGTCGTGTTCGCCCGGGGCATACCACTCGACACATTCGTCCGAGGCCTTGGCGACCGGCTGCGAGAACCCCTCGCGTACGGCGAGGCGAACGGGTGGGCGTGGGCGGTGCACGACATGCACAACTGGGATGCCGAGGACTACGACGACGTCGACTACAGCGGCATGTGCCCAGACGGTGCGGAGATCGTCGTGCTCGTGACCGAGCCCTGCAGTGCCAAGGCATTCTCGCCTGCATTCGGGTACCACCGGGACGGTCGCACGATCCTCTGGTTCAGCTTCGAGGACCTTCAGCAGCGGGTGGGCGAGAACCCGGACTACCTGTCTCCCGAACTCCTGGCCGCGAACCTCATTGGCCCCCTTGCGGAATGCGGACGACAAGGCGACGACAGTCACGACTGCTTCGACCACCACTACGAGGATCACGAGCGTCTCGTGACAGTGATCGCCGACTATTTCGCGCTGCCCTCGCCGCCTCTGTCTGTGGGGGTGACCGCGAAGTGATCTGGCTTGCCCCGAACACCTTCGTCACCTTCTGCAAGGGCATGACCCTGCCGACCTTGTCCGGCATCTTCGCTGAGGCCGAGCGTCCTGCCGTCTCCACCGGTGAATCGTCTGGCTGGGCATGGGTCACGCACGACGCCTACACCGCCCCGCATGGACAGACCGCCTGGGAGCTGGCCCGCAACATCACCGGTTACCGCTACGCGGACCGCGCAAATGATCCGGCTCGCGTTGAAACCGTGTTCCTGGCATCCACGCCCGCATGCGCGTGCCCGCACGGGCAGAACTACATGGTCCCTCACTGCGCCGAGCACCCGTTCCAGTTCGCCTACAGCCGCGGCGGGTTCGAGCAGGCGTACTTCAACCTTGGCCGGCGCCGCGAATCACGGCGTGCCGGAGGCATGGCCGACCTGCTCGTACGCGAGCTGCTGGAAGCCGGGATCGTCGGCCGGGACACTCCGGGGTACGACACCGATCCCGGCTTCAACGCGGATGGCGCCCAGACGGTGCGGATCGTTGCCGAGCGCTTCGGGCTTCCCTCACCACCGCTCGATCTCAAGCCCGCCGACTCATCGACATGATGCGAGGACTGCAGCCTGCCGGGCGGACCTGACGCGGTACGTGGGCGCGGTAGTCGGGCCGGGTTCAGTCAGGGAGCGAGAGCCCTCTGGTCACGCGTGCCGCCGACGCCAGCAGCTTCGCCCGGACCTGCGTGGTGCGGTACATCCGGTCCGATCGGAAGGAGATACCGAGCGCACCGACCTGGTCACCGCTGTACACGGGCACCGCGACGCATGTCGTACCGCAGGCGTACTCTTCCCGGTCCATGACCACCGGCGCTGTCATTGAGTCGAGTTGCCGCATCAGCTCCTCCCTGCGCGTGATGGTGCGGGGCGTGAGTTCGGCCAGCGAGTGCCGGGAGAGGTAGTCGGCGCGCGCCTCCTCGTCCAGTTCACGCAGCACGCTCTTGCCCAGTGCCGTGGCGTGTCCGGCGTCCTCGAAGCCTACCCAGAGGTCCACGCGCGGAGTCCGGGCACTGTCGACGATTTCCATGACACGGATTTCGCCCCCCTCGTACAGAGTCAGATAAACGGCGGCTGAAAGATCGTTGCGCAAGGAAGCCAGGGCGGGGCGGATACGCTCCCGTAGCTCCCGTCCGTTGCGTCCGGCGCCGGCGCCCAGCGGGTGGCGCTTGCCGGAGAGGACGAAAGCGCCGTCGTCCAGCTCTGTCAAGTATCCGTCGTGGGTGAGCGCGCACAGCAGCCGATGGGCGGTGGCCCATGGCAGCCCCGCCTCCCGGGCCAGCTGTTGCGCAGGGGCACCTCCCGCGTGCGCCTCTGCGGCCTCCATCAAGCGGAGGGCGCGTTGAACGGACGCGGCGAGTTCGGGGCCGGCCTGGTCACCCATGCCAACAAGCATGGACCCGGTGCCGGAGGGCGGCAAGGCGTCCTGCATATGTGCCCGACCTGGGTGCATGGAGGAGGTGCGACGACTGTATGCGGTGGTCCAGTCTGTTCACCGCCCCCGCGGGTCTCAGCTCTCGCCCTCCAGGCAGCCTCGGTCCCAGGCCGGCTGGTGCTGCGGCTGCAAACCTTGACCGGGTTGCGGAGCTTGCGGTCAATCTGTGTCCTCAATCGCCTCACGGGTTGTCTTTCAGCTCGTGCGACGGTGATCACCATGGCCCCGCGCTGGTCAGTGTCCGTTGTCTCCGGCCGTCCTGATCGGCTCTCTCATGCCCATGCGCGGCCGAATCCACATGATTCCGTGGGTCGGACGGGCAAGCCGAGGCCGCGTGCCGCCCGCCCTGCCGGATGCGGCAGGATGAAAGATCGTTTCGGATCCGAGAATCGAGCAGGTAACACAAAGTGACGATATATCACATACGGCGCCCGGCGCCGGATTCCGCCGCTGGCCCGCTCCCCCTCGCGGCGGGAGGCAACCGGTGAACCGGGCACTCACGCTCCACGACCTGATCGTCGCCGGGATCGCGGTGGCCGCCGGCGTCCTGGCAGGACTGCTGCTGCGCGCCGCCCTGCGGTGGCTGGGAGATCGTGCCAGCAGGACCCGGTGGAGCGGGGACGACGTCATCGTCGATGCCCTGCGGACCCTGGCGCCCTGGGCGGCGATAGCGGCGGGCGTGGCGGCGGCCGCCACGGTGCTTCCGCTGACCTCGCAGGTCGGACGCGACGTCAACCAGGCGCTGACCGTGCTGCTCATCCTGGTCGCCACACTCACTGCGGCCCGGGTGATCACCGGTTTGGTGAGGTCCGTTGCCCAGTCCCGGTCCGGTGTGGCCGGATCGGCCTCCATCTTCGTCAACATCACGCGCATCGTGGTGCTGGCGATGGGCTTTCTCGTCGTACTGCAGACACTGGGCGTCTCCATCGCCCCGCTCCTCACCGCACTGGGTGTGGGCGGTCTTGCGGTCGCTCTGGCGTTGCAGGACACCCTCGCCAACCTGTTCGCGGGCGTGCACATCCTCGCCTCGAAGACGGTGCAACCCGGCGACTACATCCGGCTGAGCAGCGGCGAAGAAGGGTACGTGGTCGACATCAACTGGCGTAATACCGTGGTGCGTCAGCTGTCGAACAACCTGGTGATCATCCCCAATGCCCAGCTCGCCGGCACCAATATGACCAACTTCAACCGGCCAGAACAGCAGATGTCGGTGCTGGTCCAGGTCGGAGTCGGCTACGACAGCGACCTGGAGCACGTCGAGCGCGTGACCGCCGAGGTCGTCGAAAGCGTCATGACCGACATCGCCGGCGGAGTCCCCGACCATGAGCCGGCCGTCCGGTTCCACACCTTTGGGGATTCCAGGATCAACTTCACGGTGATCCTCAGGGCCGGCGAGTTCAGCGACCAATACCTGATCAAGCACGAGTTCATCAAGCGGCTGCACCAGCGCTACCGGGCCGAAGGCATCAGGATTCCCGCCCCGATGCGGACGGTGGCGGTGCAGCAGAGCGAGACGCCGGTTCCGATCCCGCAGCAGCGCACCGTTGGTTTGTGAGCTGCCTCCCGAGCCCCGGCAACCGGGCGGGGGCGAGCTCGCCGCCGGCCTGCGCGGTCGTAAGAATCTCGCAGGCCTTTGGGCCGTGATCGACAAGCGATCGACCGGATCAAGAAGACGGCAGAGGGCAAGAACCCCGACGCCTGAGGGGTGCCAGACCGCTCCTGCCGAGGAACGGGCGGTTCAGCCGGGTGCGGCTGTCGGGGCGCCGTGTGGGCGTGATCCGAAAAAGAGTGTGTAGAGGGCGTGTCGTCGAACTGCCGCCGCCCGGCCGAAGGGCGGCGGCAGTTTGCGTGCCGGTCAAGGGAGTTCGCGGTATTCGGTGACGAGATAGTCGGCCTCGTCATCGATGGCTTTCGCCAGCCAGTCGAAGTGAATCTCAGTGGGGTGTCCATCTGCGGCAAATACCGCCTCCGCGACATCAGCCCGGCCTGCTCGGGCCTTCTGGAGATCAGTGAGGAGACCGCCAAGCGTCGGGACGTCCTGCGGATTCTCCTCGACCGTGAACCGGGCCGGCTCGTCGAGGCCGATCGCTTTGACGACCTTCCCGTTTCCCACGGTGATCCGGTAGTCCCCAAGGCCGCCCCGCTCCCCGGACTCGGAGAGAAGCCGGAAGGAATACCGATTCGGTTCGGACCATCGGGCTGGCTTTGCCTGGACACCGCCTCCGGCGGTGGCCGGTGTGGATCCTGTGCCGCAGCCGACCACGGCGAGGGCAAGCACAGCGGATGCGGCGAGCAGATGCGTGCTGGATTTCGTCACGGTCAGGCCTTTCAGCAGCTCAATTGCCTCTTCGACGGCGTCACCATGGATTCGGTTCCTGCCCCGGTCTGCACGGAGTTGCTTGCATTCACAGTGGACATGTCTACTTTCGGATCGCCGGAAGGCAGATGGCCTCGGAACTCCTAACAGAATGATCCTGGAGGTCGGTGCTCCTGCTCGCCGGTGCTCCGGCCGGGCCGTCGCCGCGGAACGCCGGCGGGTATGCCGGTCTCGTCGAGCGTTCCGAGTTGGCGGTGCAGCCCGGCGCCGGGCACCCTCCCTCGCACGGCGATCCCGCGTGGTTCACGCGGACATGGGCGGCCCTTCTCAGCTGATCGCGTCGAGCAGCAGTTTCGCGGCCGCCGTCGCCCCGTCGGTGCGGATCGTGCCGGCCACGGACCTCGCTCGTGCGTGGGTCTCGGGTGGCAGGGCCGTCTTGAGCGCGGCCGACAGGGACTCGAAGGTCGGGGTGGGACCGTCGTGTGCCGTGCCGATGCCCAAGTCGGCCACCCGGGCGGCCCAGTACGGCTGGTCCGCCCCCTGGGGTACCACCACCTGAGGCGCGCCGGCCCCGGCGGCCGTCGTCGTCGTGCCCGCGCCGCCGTGGTGCACGACGGCGGCCACCCGGCGGAACAGTGCCTGCTGGTTGACCTCGCCGACGACGAAGCAATCGTCCTGGTCGTCGATCAGGGCCAGGTCGGCCCAGCCGCGGGAGACGACCGCGCGGCGGCCCTGCGCACGGATCGCTTCGATGGCCACCCGGGCGACGTCCTTCGGGGCGCTCATGGGCGTGCTGCCGAAGCCGACGTACACCGGTGGTGTGCCGGCGTCCAGGAATGCCACCAACTCGGCGGGGAGTGGGCGTTCGTCGGTCAGGACCCATGTGCCGGTCTGCACGACGTCGAGGTCCGCCGGCTCCTGCCACGGGTCCAGGATCGGGTCCGTGGCCAGCCACGGGTAATCGGTGAAGGCGTAGTCGCGGACGTTGTCCACCAGTGGCAGGCCGATCGACGCCCGCTGGGTGTTGAGCATCTCGCCGAACATCGCGGTCGCGATCTGAGCGTCCAGGTCCCACAGCGCCCGGTTGTCGGTCACGTCCGGTGGCAACGGCTTGCCCCGCCGCGCGGGCGGGCGGCGGTGCGGCGACGGCAGGCTGACCGGCTGGTGGCTCACGTGTACGTAGCGGATGCCCAGTTTCTCGGCCACCGACCGCGCGCCGGCCGTGGCCGGCAATGGGCCGGTCGCCACCAGCGCATCACATCCCTCGGCCGCCGCGGCGACCGTGTCGAACTGCGCGGCCATCAACTCGGCCGCACGTTGCGCCAGGCCCACCGCCGACCCCGGCGTCACCGTGGTCACCAGCGGGCGCACCGGCTGGCCGGTCGGCACCATCTCCACGCCGACCTCGGCCAGGCGCTTCACGAACTCCTCGTCCGGCGGCGCGCACACCCGCACCTCCGCGCCGAGTTCCCGCAACCGCACCGCGAGTCCCGCTATCGGTTCGACGCTCCCGCGCGACCCGTAAGTCGACAACACCACACGCATTTCGTGATTCTCATTTCCGCAGATCCTGGCTTCGGTGGGTGATTCTGCGGTGCAACCAGGGTCTTGCCGCAAGCCCCCCGGTGCGCTATATGTTGATCATGGAAGGGGGTGGGCACTCCCCCTTTCCCTCAGAGTCCGCAGTGGACGGACAGCCTCCTCACGAAGCCGCGCCGTAGGCCAGGTCGCCGCCCAGTTCGCGGGACGCCTGGGCCTGGGCGAGGAGTTCCCTGGCCTTGGCCTCGACGCCCTGGATTGCGTCGGCGCCGGCGACGAAGCGCAGCAGCGGCTTCTCCTGGTCGGCGATGGCCAGCAGGGCGCGGGCGAGCTTGGCGGGGTCGCCGCTCTGCCGGCCGTTCATGCTCTTCCAGGCCGCGATGGTGGCGGTGGTGCGCTCGGCGTAGTCGTCGACGGACGGCTCGGGCCAGGTGGTGGAGGCGTCCACGAGCAGCTCGGTGCGGAAGAAGCCGGGTTCCACGATTGTGGTGTGGATGTTGTACGGCTCGACGTCGTACCGCAGTGACTCCATCCAGCCCTCCACGCCGAACTTTGAGGCGGCGTAGGCAACGCAGAACTCCTGGCCGATGATGCCGGCGGAGGAGGAGAGGGTGATGATGTGACCGGCGCGCTGCTTTCGCATGAAGGGCAGGACGGCGCGGGTGACGTTCATGGGGCCGAAGAGGTTGGTTTCGATCTGCTGGCGCATCTGCGCGGGTGTGATCTCCTCGAAGTAGCCGGCGAAGAAGTTTCCGGCGTTGTTGATCAGGACGTCGATGCGGCCGAAGCGGTCGACGGCGGCCTGCGCAGCTGCTTGCGCGTCGTCCAGGCTGGTGACGTCCAGCTTGATGACCAGCAGGTTGTCCTGCGGCCCGCCCAGGGTCCTCTCGACCTCTTCGGGGCGGCGGCCGGTGGCGACGACCTGGTGGCCGGCGGCGAGGGCTTCGCGGGCGGTGTCCGTGCCCAGACCGCGTCCGGCACCGGTGACGAGAATGACCTTGCTCATGAGGGGTTCCTTTCAGGTGCCGTCGTCGGGCACCCGGTGTTGCGTGGTGATGATGCCTGGCGTCCCGGCGGGTGGCCGGGCGACGGCTGGGGGCAGCCGGGGTCAGGCTTGGTCGGTGGGCATGATCCACAGTTCGCCGACAGAGGAGTGGCGAGGCCGGGTGACCATGTACGCGACGCCGTCGGCGATGTCGTCGGGGAGAAGTACCTCGGTCTGCTCGTAGAAGGTGTCGATCGCCGCGCGGACCTCGGGCTTGTGGTCGTTGTGCGAGCCCAGCTCGGTGTCCACGCCGCCCGGCTCGAGGAGACCGACGCGGACGTGCCGCTGGGTGACTTCCTGGCGCAGGGACTCGGTGAAGCCGTTCACGCCGAACTTGGTGAGGTTGTAGACGCCGTAGCCGTTCCACGCCACGCGGCCCGCGATCGAGCTGATGTTGACGATGTCGGCGACCCGGCGGGGGCCTTCCTCGGCGGCCTTGAGCAGGTGCGGCAAGGCGGCGCGGGTGGTGTAGAGCAGGCCCTGGACGTTGACGGCGATCATGCGTTCCCACTCGTCGGCGTCCGCGCCGACGACGGGTCCCAGGAGCATCAGGCCGGCGTTGTTGACCAGGGTGTCGAGGCGTCCGAAGCGCTCGACTGTCCGCTGTACGGCGGTCTCGGCCTCGGCGCGGTCGGTGATGTCCGCTTCCACCGCCAGGGCGGTTCCGCCTGCCTTCCCGATCTCGGCGGCGAGGTCGTCCAGCCGGTCCTTGCGGCGGGCGACGAGGGCGACGGAGGCGCCGTGCTCGGCGAGCCGACGGGCGGTGGCGGCGCCGATACCGCTGCTCGCGCCGGTGACGAGAGCGACGGCGCCGGTCAGTTTCGTTGCCATGGGGGGTGTCCTGTTCTTCGGTTCTCTCGATGTGCGGCGCAGGGCCGACGGGCGGACCCGTCCGTGGCGCAGGCGCCGCAGTGGGTCTGCAGGCGGGCGGCAGACGCGCCGCCGTATCGGCGATTCACACCGCCGTGGTCGTTGCACCATCTACAGAACCGGCTGTCGCGGGACGGCGGGAGACCCTGATGAAGGGGGGTACTGAGAGGAACCCCCAGCTATGCGGAAGCGCTCGTAGAGTGGAGCACATGGCAGGCAGAAGCGACCATTACGGCGCAAACCATGACTTCCGTGGAGATTTCCGTGCGGAGATCCGGGAATTCCTGGGCACGCGACGGGCCAGGGTCACCCCGGAGCAGGCCGGACTGCCCGTGTACGGCGGAGACCGCCGACGAGTCTCCGGGCTGCGCCGCGAGGAGGTCGCGCTCCTCGCGGGCATCTCGAGCGAGTACTACACCCGGCTGGAGCGCGGCAACGCCACCGGCGTCTCCGAGAGCGTCATCGACGGCATCGCGCGAGTGCTGCAGCTCGACGAGGCCGAGCGAGCCCACCTGCTCGACCTCCTGCGCGGCGCCGCCACGACTCGTCCGCCGCGCCGTCGGCCGGCCCAGCAGCGTGTCCGGCCCACGGTGCAGCGCGTCCTCGACTCGATGATCGGCACGCCCGCGTTCGTACTCAGCGGACGTCTGGACATCCTGGCCGCCAACCATCTCGGGCGCGCCCTGTTCTCGCCGGTCTACGCCGACCCGGTGCGGCCGCCCAACAACGCCAGGTTCGTCTTCCTCGACCTGGGCGCGACCGAGTTCTTCCGCGACTGGGACAAGGTCGCCAACGACACGGTCGCCATGCTGCGCGCCGAGGCCGGCCGCGATCCCTACGACCGGCGGCTGTCGGACCTGATCGGGGAGATGTCCACCCGCAGTGAGGAGTTCCGTCGCCGCTGGGCCGCCCACAACGTCCGGATCCACACCACGGGCATGAAGCTCCTCCATCACCCGGTCGTCGGAGACCTCGACCTGCCCTTCGAGACCTTCCCACTGGGGGCCGACGCCGGCCAGAGCCTCCTCACCTACACCGCCGAGGCCGGGTCACCTTCGCAAGAGTCCCTGAACCTGCTGGCCAGCTGGGCCGCGGCCAACGACGACATCGAGCCGTCCGCACCGACCCACGACTCCGACCCGGCTGAGTCGGCCCAGACACCCGACTGATCGGCGAGCCCTGGCTGCACTGGTCGTCAACGTCATGACCCGCACCATCTGGCCGGCGTGACCTGCTGGTCCTAGCGAAATGCGATCAGGAAGGCGGTCAGCCATCCCATGAGCAGCCCCAGCGTTCCGGACCACCAGTAGCGTCTGGCGCGCGGAGGCGGCAGGAAGACCCCGCCGACTGCCGTGACCCAGCCGATCGGAACCACCCCCAGCACCAGGATCCGAACTGTCCAGTGTGTGAGAGCGTCGCATCGCGCGACGAGCACGAGGACGGTCTCGCAGTGGGCGCCCTCCAGACCCATGAGAAGTCCGTGAAGAGCCACCGCAAGGGCCAGCAGCGTGGCCGTCAGCCCACCCAGCACGCGAAGCGCGATCGATGCGGCACGCCCGTCCGATCGACTGTCCGTCATGGCCGAACCGTAGAGGCAGCAGCCTGATGGCGCATCAATACAGGTACCCAGCTTGTCATTCAGCCCTCCGCTCGGCAGCCGGAGGCCAAGGACCAGGCGAGGCCGGGCGACGACGGATGGCCGGCAGCGCAGTGCGCGCCGCCACCCACGTGAGCCAAGCCCTACGCGGTCCTGGCTCGCGCTGCTGCCGCGGCCACGTGCTCCACCACGGGCCACCAGCAGTCCAGACCCGGCACGCGCAGGCCCACGACTTTGCCCGCGTCGTCGGCGCGGCGCAGCGCGACCGCCGCCGTGAAGTCGGGATCTGTCCCGAAGACGGCGGCTTCCTCCGACGTCATGACGCCGCCCTGGCAGCCAAGGGTGCGGGCACTCTCCGGGGACAGCGCGAGGTGCGCGTCGGTGGCGGCCAGGTAGCGCTTGGCGGGGATGTGGAGGGCGACCAGGCGGGCGACCCGGGCGCCGAGGAGGCCGGCGACGGCCGCCGCGGCGTGCTCACCGTGGCCGGCCTCGTCGCCGGGCAGCAGGTGGTGGCCGATGTCGTGGACGAGCCCGGCGACCTGCAGCTCCTCGTCGTCGGGGTGGTGCTCGGCGAGGACCGCCGCAACCTGGAGGCCATGGTCGAGGATGTCCACCGGGTCGCCTGAGCGGTCCGGGGTGTCCCAGGCGTCCTCGCAGTCGGCCAGCAGTGCCATGAGCTCGTCCACGGACGACGGTCCCTTTCCGTTCATGCCTGCACGCTGCCGAAGTCGTCCGTACGGCGGGTGCATGCGCGACGTACTCCAGGGGGCCGGGCGGCCAAGAAGGCCCGAAGCGCGACCGCTGCTCCTGGCTGCGCCGCCGCGCGCTGCGCCTCCCCCGGGGCAGCTCCCGCGCGTCGAACCCGCACAGTCCCAGGTTCCGCCACAGCCGGTACGACGACGGCGGCAGCCACTTCACCTCCCGGCGCGGCCCGGTGTGCGACGCCGCCGCCGGCACCTGCCGCACCTCAGCCCAGCCCGCCGACCTGCTCCACGGCGACCACGCCGCGCGGTCGCCGACCGTGGCGTCCTGCCAGTGGCCCTGCCCACGGGCAAACCGGAGGAAGTCGGAAGACGTCCGCAGGTCCCGGGCGTGCGCGGCCTGCGTGTTCCACGGGGCGGACGCCAGCCACTCCGAGAAAGCCGGTCCAACGCGACGTCGTACGCGCCCGTCGGACTGATCAGGAACGGCTGCCCCTCGCGGACAGCCCACGCGTCCAACTGCCGATCGAGCCTGGCTCACAGCGCGCTGAACTCCTGCATGAGTGGCGTCGCTCGGTACGGCCACGCTGGATCCCCCGGCGAGTCACCACTGCGGGCCGGATCGAAATCTACGGCCGACAGGCCGCGGTGAGCCTCGTGGCGGAGAACGGGCAGGTCACCCGAATCTACACGGTGGCAAACCCGCGGAAGCTGACGCGGCTGGATGAACCGGCCGAACTCACCAGGTAAGCCCGCTACTGCACCGGCGTCGTGAGGGTTCCGGGCGGTGAGAACCGCCCGGAACACACATGAGAGCAGGGGGCAGCGCCCGCGTATGCTGTGGTTGGCGATCGTCAGCAGGCGCTCGGCCTCGGTCGGGCCGACCGGTCCGTGCTCGGTGGCCGGCGTGATGGCTCTGACGAGGTCGGACAGTCGTAATCCCTCCTGAGCCACGCGTGACGAAGGTGTGGATCCGCTCACTGCTAACGAGTTCGCATGACCCGGCCGTCCACCGCCGACCTGCTCCTATCCTGTGCCTCCGCGGCCATCGCCACGAGGTCGTGCACCGGTGCACGGGCGACGACAGGTGGCCGGCGGCGCAGTGCGCGCCGCCACCCACGTGAGCCTGTTCAAGGGAACCCGCGTGAGCCAGATGCCCGGCACCGTCAAGTCCGCCCGCGCGCTGCTCCTCGTCGTGGGCGCAGGGAACGTCGTCGCTGCCCTGTGGCTCATGGTGACCGCTGCCACCTTGCAGACCGGTGCGATGGGCCAACTCGTAGTGGGCCTACTTCTCCTTGCGGCGCTCCCGTTCGGGTTGCTCGCCGCAGCCGCGATCGTCATTGCCGCGAAATTCACCACCGGCGGCCACCGCGTCCGCATCGGCGCAGTTGTTGTCGGCTCATTGATCATCGTTGGCTCATTGATCATCACCAGCACCGCGATCAGCGCGAAGCTGCACAACGGCGCGTGGGGCATTGCCGTCGCAGCCGGCGCTCTCGTGATCGCCCTCTCGACCAGACAGGACACCAGGGGTTGGTTCGACCGTCCGCGCCAGTAGCGTTCGTCGTCGCGGATCGCCGGTGCGATCACCAAGGCCACCCGTGATCGGTGGGCCCTGGCCCGCCGTTGCCGGGCGGCGCACATGCACACCCTGGCGGCCGGGATCAGAACGTTGCGGCACCGCCTGTCCCTCCCGATCGGGGAACGCGGAACGAAGCGGGCTGCGGGCGGCTACCGGTCGAAGAACGAGTGGTTCCGCAAGTCCCGCTGCCCCGCGTCACTGGAGGCGCGGCACGCTGCTGCTGTTGCCGAGTGGCAGGCCGGACGGTTGCGGGTGGTACGGGGTGGCAAACGTCTCCTGAACACCCGCCACCACCTCACCCAGGCCCAGCTCACTGAAGACCAGTGGCGGGAACGCTGGTTCCTCGCTGCCGACGGTGAGTCGGGGAAGCGGTTCGGGGGCTCGCGGCGCCGTCCCACTTCGCGAAGCAGCCTGCGCCTGCAGTACCTCGTACCAGTTGCCCGCACCGAGGAATGGGAAACACATAAATATCGGGCGAATGGCGGGGTGGTGCCAGGGCAGACGGTGCTTTGGAGGTTGATAACTATGGTTCCCCTGCTTCTCGTTCTCCTGCTCGCCCTGGTTCTCTTCGGTGCTGGTTTCGCACTGAAGGCTCTGTGGATCGTCGCCGTGATCGTGCTGGCTGTCTGGCTACTCGGATTCGCCATGCGTTCCGTCGGAGCCGGTGGTCGTCGTGGCCGCTGGTACCGCTGGTAGAGAGATGCAGCCCCAGCCTGTTGGGCGGCTCCAGACCTTCAGGTCTGGAGCCGCCCGTCTGTTCGGCCGAGGACGACGCGAAGCCTGCCGCGATCCAGTCGATCAGCGGCCCGGTCACCGCGCAGTCCGCCGCCGCGGGGGCCTCGGGCATCCCGCCCGTGCTGACCGCGCCGTGTGCCTCCGTGCGATCGCGGCGGTGGACCGGCGCATCGTCGAGGACGAGATCGATGCCGGCCGCAGCCAGTGCTGTGATCGAATAGGGGCGGCCCCGGTGTGCCCGAAAACGGCCGCCACCAGGTGTATTGATCACGAGCGCTGTCGACACTCATGGGTCTTGATCAAGACGAAGACCTCCGGTGTGGTGGAGGTGTCTGGGCTCCACACCACGCACGGAGGTCTTCGCGTCCCACCGTCATGCCCGGCTGTGTGAAGCGGACAGTTGGATTCGTCCGAGCGCCGTCCTGAGATCCTCTCGAACGCACAAGTCGCTGCCGCTCACGACCGTGTGGCGGTTCCGCACCCCGCTTCGCCGGCCTCCCGCATGCGCGCGTCCATCGATGTGCTCCGGTCGTACGGGTCGACCTCGGGGCCGTCTCCCGTTCCCGTGACCGTGCGCTCGGCGCTGAACTCGGGGGTGAGGTAGCCGGTGAAGGTGTCGCAGCCGCCGTTGGCGGTGTCTACCTTGTAGGAGACCAGGGAGAACGTCCCCGGCTCGACGACCACCTTCGCCGGGTTGTCCCAGCTCATCACGACCTCGCGGCGCACAATGGTGCGCGCGAGTTCGTCGCTTCCCGCTGCAGCGCGTACGACCGGATAGACGTACGTGACATCAGTGGTCACCTCGACTGCACCGCGCTTACCTTCCCGGTACGTGATCCGCCCTCGTGTCTTGACCACGTCGCCGACAAGTCGCACCTTCGTTTTCGCGAAACGGCTGAAAAGCAGCAGAGGATCACTCTCCCGACTGGGCGCGCGGAACGCGGTCGCCAGGTAGTCCTGGACATCCTGCTGATGCGGATTGATCAACGCGATCGCCTTCGTCGGCCGCTCACCGTACAGCACACCAGGATCCAGGCTGGACGCGGCAAGAAAGGCCCGGGTCCGATCGAGCGCCTGCGCGACCTGTTCCTTGCTCATCCAGCCGGTCGCGCGTGCCGCAGGAACGCGGATCCCTGCTGGCCCGTCGCCCCACCGCGCCGCAGGCGACCCTCTGAACGGCTGTTCCGCTGTGGGCAGTTGGGCTGCCGCCTCCGTCGCCGGCGGCAGATCCGGACGTACCGACTCCGCGGCGAGCGGCGCACTCTCACCGCTTCCGCCCCCGCCTCCGAACCAGCCAGCCACCCGCCCCGGATCCAGTGCAACGACCAGCAAGCCGACCACAACCAGCAGACCGACCGCGTACCAGCCGTTACCCCGTCGCCGCCGCGGCAGTTGGTGAGTGCGCCACCCCTCCGGCCGGCCGGTTTCCTCCCGCAGCCGCTGCGTCACAATCCGGGCCCGCGCCGACGGCTCCTCGGGCGCGCCTTGAGTCCCGGCCTCGGCCTCCCGTAGGAAGCGCTCCCATTCCTCGTCCGGTATGGACGTCCCGCCCTTGCCCACGATGCGCTCCCGATCCTTCTCCTGCTCCCGGTCCCCCCAGGGCCGGTCATTATCCGTGCATCATCACATAGCTCAGCCGCACCACCACGAACCCAAGTCCCCACATGACCAGCCCTGGAACCCCCGCTGGCTCAGGTCCCGCAGGTGCAAGCCGAACTGCCGTACGCGATCGCCAGAACCGTCAACGTGTGGGTGTCGTGACCGAGAAGAATGGCGGCGGTGGCGTGCCCGGCGGTGCGGATGCGGCCTGCCCACCAGTCAGTGCGCGTCCCTCAGAGTCCCGTTGGCTTCGTGCGTGTCCAGGAACAGCACTTGACGGCGGATTCAGGAGGCAGTTGGTGATCAACCGGCCCGCGAATATTGAGGAGAAAAGACGGCAGTGCCGTGGCAGCCCACCGATCTCATCGAAGTTCAACCGCACCAGGGTCGGGCGAGCCCTGGACGAAGGCCGTGGCGTCGGCGGTCGCTGCGCGGCCCACGGCCACCCGCAGCGTCACGGCAGCCGCGACTCCTGCCACCAGGCCGCAGGTCAGGGCGGCCGGGACGTCGCCACCGATACCGGCGGACAGCTGCAGCAGCCCCCAGCGCAGGCCTGTCACGTCCGTCGCCACCCGCAGCAGCTGGCTCGCCAGCAGCCCGAGGACGGTCGCGCAGACTGCGCCCGCCGCCATCGCAGGGACGGTGGTCCGGGTGAGCAGCCCGGGCAGCCGCCGCAGTGCCCACCACACCACAGCGAGCAACAGCACGTCGGCGGCCCGGTACAGGAGCCAGTCGCCGAGCGGCGCGCCCGCTGGGCCCGACCAGGCGCCGAGCAGCAGCCACTGGCGCAGGAGTTCGCCCGGTTCGGCGAACAGCCCGCCGTCCGGGGAGGCCGTCTGGAGGGCGGCGGCAACCGGCTGATACGAAAGGACCACCAGGGACAGTGCGATCACCGCGGTCCCGGCGGTGGCGGCCAGGCGGGCGGCGCGCGCCGGAACGACCTCCTGCGGCAGCGGGCCGGCTCCCTTGGCGGTGACGCGCGCGGCGAGCACCGTCCCCGCTGCCGTAACCAGCGCGGTCGCCACCAGGATCTGCCGTCCGGAGGAGACCGTGCCCGCCAACTGGGGCAGGAAACGGTAACTGCCGTGCCCCTGCGCGGCGATCAGCCACGGCGCGGAGACGGTAACCGCCAGGGTCCCGGCCACCAGGCCCCAGGCCCACACCGCGAGCAGTGCGGCCGGCATCCGGCCGTGCACCGGCGGCAGCCTGCGGATCAGGAGCAGCGCCCCGGGCACGAAGAAGGCGAAGACCGCGGCGAACCGGATCTGCAGCGCGGTGGCGTACAGCGCGAGGTAGCGGGTGCTGTCGGTCTCGGCCGTGTCCCCGATCCCGCCGGAGACTTCGGCGCCGAGCCGAACCGAGCTCGGAGGGTCGTAGGACCAGGGGGTGAGCCAGCGTTCGAGTTCGGCGGCGGCCCTGCCGCCGATCACGCCGGTGGTGCCCGGCAGATGCAGTGCCTGCGCACTCGCCCCCGCCCACCACAGAAGCGCCGTGAGCAGCAGCCCTCCGGCCAGTGCCGGTATCGCCGCGCGCCGGTATGTCATCTACTGTCCCCGCCCTTGGTCGCGCCCCCCGTGAATCCCCTGGTCATGGAGATTACGAGGCGCTGATCACATACGGATCACGGTCGTACGTTGACTTCACGTATGGGTGGGGTGTCGAGGGCCGATCCCCACACTCGGTCCCCGAGGCGGGCGGCCACCAGAGTCCGACACGACCGACTACCGCGAGCGCCACGTGGTCGAATGCGGGATCAACCTCCTCAAGAACCAACGGGCCGTGGCCACGAGATACGACAGCCATGTCGTCCGCTACGAGGCGACCGTGCTGGTCGCGCCAGCAACGAGTGGATATGACTGGCTCCGCCGCGTGCCGAGTCGTTAACCTCGGCAACCATGAACCAGCGACAGCGGAAGAGGCTCTCCCGGCACCTCGGCGAAGCAGTCGTACGGGGGGACACCACCCGTGTGAAGGCGCTTCTGCGGGCTGGGGCCGACCCGGAGCGAGCGGACAGCGAGGGCACCACCCCTCTGTATGTGGCATCCGTGAATGGCCAGGCCGAGATCGCCCGTCTGCTCCTGGTAGCCGGGGCCTGTCCGGACACCGAGAGCAGCGGACTCGGCTCGGACGGCACGCCATTGTGCGCAGCCGCATGCTGGGGGTATACCGAAACGGTGCGCGAACTGTTGGCACACGGCGCCGATCCGGACCTTCATGAAGATCACGGCACGGGCCGTTCCCCCCTGGACTGGGCGATCGGCGGCCCCCATCCCGAAACTGCCGCTCTCCTCATCACAGCGGGAGCAACCCCCCACGGGCAAAGCACGTAGCATCGCCGTTTGACCGGAAGGCTTCCTCCACTCGTCACCTGGAACCGCGGCCTTTACCAGGGTCTGCAGCGGCACCGTCTGGGCGGAATGACAGCGGTAGTAGGCCAGTTCACCGGTGGTTCGGGGGCGGCGGATGAGCCGCTGGCCGCCCTCCTGTGATCGGCTGGAGGGCGGCGAACTGCCGGAAATCCGGGCGACAGCCACCGAACCGGCCGACACGCTGGCGCACATGACCACGCCACTGACCGCGAGACAACGACTTGCCGCGCTCCACCGCCATGCGGCCGTGAACGGGGAGGACTTCATCGGCCAGAACCTTACTTCCGCTCGCACGTCGCGGCTGCGGTTCAGCCGCTGCTCGTTCATCGAGGCCGATCTACGCCACGCCACCCTGGACGGGTGCTGGTTCAAGTTCTGCGACCTCAGCGGCGCAGATTTGCGTGGGGCTTCACTGCGCGAGGCCAGCCTGGCCGGATGCGATCTACGGGGCGCTGACCTGCGCGACACCGATCTTACTGACGCCAGGCTCGGATGCGTGAACACTGGCATGCCCCCGTTCGGACTGACCGACGTCACCGGTGCCCGGTTCGAGGGAGCGTCCCTGCGCAATGTTCAAGCGGAAGGTGTCATCGGGTGGCCGCCCGGGCATGGCGGGAACGAGTAGGCCCTGCCTGGCAGCACGCCGATCAGAACCCTGATCAAGCTGCCGGCCCTCACCAGCCGAAGTGCTCACAACCCCCGGCGAGACGACCGGGTTGCCGACCGTAGTCGCTGCGGTTGGCCTGATCCTGCCCGCCGTGCTCGACATCGCACCGGTCATGGTGCCGGTGACTGCCGTCTGCTGGGTTTTGCTCATGGTCGGCGCGATGATCACCCATGGCCGCCTAGATGAATGAGTCCAAGGGATGGCCTGCGGACATGGCACGAGGGCGTCCAGTGTCGATGTGTGACGAACGACGTGAACACCCTCGCAACAGCACTCTATGCCCGGATCGACGACGAGTTGAAGGCTTCGCCATGGCTGGCCCCCTGGCGTCCGAAGGTCGGGATCACGCCCACGCTCAGTGACGCGGAACTGCTGACGCTCGCCGTGATGTCAGCGCTGCTCGGCTACACCTCCGAGCGGCGCTGGCTGCGCC
>NZ_JBEXID010000064.1:0-39460 GCF_040608395.1 Streptomyces sp. NPDC005181 | reverse complement strand
ACAACCCGAAGCCCTTCGTCTGGACGAAGGACGCCGACGAGATCCTTCAACGCCTCGCTTCATATCTTGATCGAATTCCCGGCGCAGAACACTAGACGACTGGATCGTCCGCGAACTGGCCACTCTCTACTACGGCAGGGATGAACAAGTTCCACGCCAACTCCTCCTCGCAGGCGCTCTTCTGCCGATACTCGACGGACTCGACGAGATCTCGGGAGCCGACCAGCAGCATGCACTGGGAGCCATTGACCGAGCAACTGGCGGACGCCGGCCGGTCGTTGTCACAAGTCGGATTGCGCCTTACCAGCGCCGCGCAAGCCGCCGCCGGGCTCGCCGCCGCCCATCAGCAAGGCGTCGTGCACCGCGACATCAAGCCCGCCAACCTCCATCTGAACGCCGATGGCACGCTCAAGATCGGTGATTTCGGCATCGCCCGTTTCGTCGACGATCCGGCCGCCGCCCTCACCACGACGGGACAGATCGTCGGCACGAGCCTCTACCTCGCCCCGGAGCGTGCCCTCGGCCGGCCCGCCGGTCCGGCCTGCGACGTGTACGCCCTAGGCTGTGTGCTCTACCAGCTCCTCACCGGCCGCCCACCGTTCCAGGCCGACACCGCTGTCGCGATCCTCCACCAGCACCTGGACGCCTCCCCCGTGCCGCCCCGGCAGCTGGGCGCGGAAATTCCGGCCGCCTTCGGGAACTACCTCCTGGCTCTCCTCGCCAAGCAGCCCAAGGACCGGCCCACCGCGCAGGTCAGCGCCGTACGGAGAAGTCTGCGGCGAGCGCACCGGACGCCTGAGCGCGCACGAACTCGCGCCAGGCCGCAGGGCCAGGATTTCGATGTTGCTGTCCCGTTCGCTCATCGGCAGCAGGCGGAGCAGCGCGAGCGCCTTGCTGACGCCGAGGTAGCCCATTCGAAGCAGCACGAGTGATCACGCTGCCGTGCTGATCAGCGTCAACGCAAGCATACTGGCGTGAGATTGGCCGCGAAGCTCCGCGGAGGCGAGACACCGCCTCCCACCTGAGCGGATGGGGTTTTCGGCAAGGACAGGGTCAGACGGTGATGTCGGCGGTGACGCCGGCGAACAGGTCGACCTCAGGGAGCGAGGAGTCGACCAGCGAGCGGGCCAGCTCGTACTCCTCGGTCGGCCAGATCTCGCGCTGGGCGTCGAGCGGCACCCGGAACCACGGGCCGTCCGGGTCGATCTGGGTGGCGTGGGCGATCAGCGCCCGGTCGCGCACGTCGAACCAGTCGGCGCACTGCACCCGGGTGGTGAACTCGCGGTCCTTGCGGCCCTCCTTCTCCCAGCCGGCGATCCACTCGCCGTAGGGGGACTCGTGGCCGTGCTCCACCAGGTAGGCGTGGAGGGCGCGGATCCGGGCCATCGACAAGCCGTGGTTGTAGTACACCTTCAGCGGCTGCCAGGGCTCACCGGACTCCGGGTAGGCGTCAGGGTCCCCGGCCGCGTCGAAGGCGGCCATCGTGATCGTGTGGGTCATGATGTGGTCGGGGTGCGGGTATCCGCCGTTCTCGTCGTACGTGGTGATCACGTGCGGCCGGAACTCCCTGATCAGCCGGACCAGCGGTTCGACCGCCTCCTCCACCGGCACCAGCGCGAAACAGCCCTCGGGCAACGGAGGCATCGGGTCGCCCTCCGGCAGACCGGAATCGACAAAGCCCAACCAGGCCTGCTTGACGCCGAGGATCTCCCGCGCGGCGTCCATCTCCTTGCGCCGCACCTCCTGGATGTTGGCCTCGATCTCCGGGTCGCCCTGGAGCTTCGGGTTGAGAATGGAACCGCGCTCTCCCCCGGTGCAGGTGGCCACCAGGACATCCACGCCCTGGGCGAGGTACTTCGCCATGCTGGCAGCACCCTTGCTGGACTCGTCGTCGGGGTGGGCATGGACCGCCATCAGCCGCAACTGCTCTGTCAACGCATGTTCCTTCCGCATCGCCCCGCTGCGGGGCGGGAGTCCTTAGCCGGGGCCCTCCGCACCGAACAGAGGACCACTCAGCGGCCTGCCATGCCTTTCATGGCGGTGATGTTGTGCGCGTATCGCTCCACCGTCGCCGTGGCGATCAACTCAAGTTCCTCGTCAAGCACCTGAGCCCACGTCACGGTGAACACGACCCGCGCCCGGACGCCGCGGGCCGCTCAGGAGACCGTTCAGCCTCCACATGCCGTTGGCGTCGCACCAGGCATCGGCGAAGGTGAAGTCCGGGTGACTACCGGTCTCCAGGAACGCCCGCGACAGCACCTTCCGGTCGCGCGCCGCGCTACCGCTGCTGAAGCTGGTCGCATCGGCGACGGCCCGCACGTGCGAGGCGGTGGCGGGCTCGGCGATGGATACAGCCCCCGAGCGCAGCGTGAAGCTGCCGCGGACGCCACCCGGGCCGAACAGGTGCCTGGCGGACAAATCGATGCTGGAGCTGGACGGGTCGATGACGTACTCGCCCTGCCGAAAACCCTCGGCAGTCACGTAGGACTCCCTTTCACTTGAACTTTCATGTCACACCCTAGGCGATGACACATGAACATTCAAGTGCGAGTGGCGACGCGTGAACGGTCACGCCAGATAGACTCCGGGCATGCCTGAACAGCCTCCGCACACCGACGATGAGCGCCGCTGGCTGACCCCCGCGGAGCTGGAGACATGGCAGCAATTCGGCCTGATGCTGCACAAGCTGCCCGCCGCCCTGGAAGCGCAGCTGCAGCAGGACGCGGGCCTCCGGTACGTCGAGTACTACGTGCTCGCCGGCCTGTCCGGCCAGCCGGGACACCGCATGCGCATGAGCGACCTGGCCGTCCTCGCCAACTCCGAGCTGTCCCGTCTCTCCCACATGGTCAGCCGGCTGGAGCGCCGGGGTTTCGTCCGCCGCGAACCCGACCCCACCAATGGCCGCTACACCCACGTGATCCTGACCGACGCCGGCCACGCCCATCTCGTCGAGGCCGCCCCCGGACACGTCGCCCGGGTACGCGACCTCGTCTACGACGTTCTCGACCCCGCCGAGCTGAACAGTCTGCGCACCGCCGCCGAGAAGATCAGCAAGAGGATCGACCGCCGGGAGCAGCAGGCCTGCCCCAGCAAGGACACCGCCCAGCAGCTCCCACACCAGGACGCCACCGGGTGACGGACCCTGATGCGAGCGACGCCGGGCATCCGGCGTCGCTCGCATCGACCGTCTCCGCATCGACGCGCTGGTCGTTCACCCGCGGGGCCTTCACCTCGACCGTACCGGCCCGGTGGTGACCTTCCTCGGCTGGTGGAAGCCGTTGCGCACGCCCAGGCGGTGTCCAGCCTCGTCCCTTTGGTCAGCCAACCTTTGGTCCTTGCCGCACGAATCGACGCCTACCGCACCGCCCTCGTCCGCCCGGCCGCGATGGTGCGACTGAACGGCGCCGCGGCTCCGCCGGGGTCAACCGGCGGGGCTGATCGTCCGGGTGCAAAGGTTGTTCACCGCATGTCCGGAGTCCATCTGGCGTGGACGTTCGTG
Source organism: Streptomyces sp. NPDC005181 (assembly GCF_040608395.1). Lineage (NCBI taxonomy): Bacteria > Bacillati > Actinomycetota > Actinomycetes > Kitasatosporales > Streptomycetaceae > Streptomyces > Streptomyces sp. NPDC005181. The sequence goes on along the minus strand of NZ_JBEXID010000064.1, from coordinate 35,961 downwards.
AGTCGCAGCTCACACTTGAATATTCATGTGTTGCTGCCCTAGGGTGTGACATGAAAGTTCAAGTGAAAGGGCGTCCTGCGTGACTGCCGTGGGTTTTCCGCAGTTCGGTCATGGATCGCACGGTGCGGGCGGCGGAGGAGGCCCTCGCGGAGAGCGGCGATGGTGGAGCGCTTCGCGCACGTTGCCGCCGACGAGCATCACTCCCACCTGGAGGCCGCTCGGGAACGAGCCGAGCGGATCGTCGGGGAGCTCATGGACCGGGCCAAGGCGGCCGGTCTGCTGCGCACCGATGTCGGCGCCAGTGACCTGCTGGTCACCGTGGCCCAACTCAGCCGCCCCCCGGCCGGCACGGCCTGCTTGAGCGTCGACCGCTTCGTGCACCGTCATCTTCAGCTGTTCCTGGACGGGCTGCGGGCTCCGGCCCGATCCGTCCTGCCGGGGGTGGCCGACCTGACCGGACCGACCGATTCAGGCCGGACGAGCTTGGCGCTAGCACCGATGTGACCCTACCCGGCCGATGGATTCGGGGCCGTGCCGGGGTCGTCACTCGCGACGAAGCCGTCGGCCGTCGACGTGGACGAGCCGTTCCCTCACGCCCCCAGTCACCTTCAGCCAGCCCTTTTCCTTACGAAGTCCTGAAGTGGATACCTCCATGTCTCGAACAGCCTCCAAGGCTCCAGGCGATGCGCACGCCAACCGCTGGAAAGCGCTCGTCTTCATCGCGCTCGCCCAGCTGATGGTCGTCCTCGACGCCACCATCGTGAACATCGCGCTGCCTTCCGCCCAGCAGGACCTCGGCATCTCCGACGGCGACCGGCAGTGGGTCGTCACGGCCTATGCCCTGGCCTTCGGCGGTCTGCTTCTGTTCGGCGGCCGGGTGGCCGACCTGTGGGGCCGCAAGCGGGCCTTCGTCATAGGCCTGATCGGCTTCGCCGCCGCCTCCGCGCTCGGCGGTGCGGCGACCACCGACGCGATGATGTTCGGCGCCCGTGCCCTGCAGGGCGTCTTCGGCGCGCTGCTCGCCCCCGCCGCGCTCTCCCTGCTCGCCGTGATGTTCACGGACGGCAAGGAGCGCGCCAAGGCGTTCGGCATCTACGGCGCGATCGCCGGTGGCGGCAGCGCCGTCGGCTTCATCCTCGGCGGTGTGCTCACCGAGTACCTGGACTGGCGCTGGACGTTCTTCGTCAACATCCCGTTCGCGATCGTCGCGGCGGCCGGCGCGTACTTCGTCGTCCGTGAGCCCGAGGGCGGCCGCAACCGCTCCCCGCTCGACATCCCCGGCATCGTCCTGTCCACCCTCGGTCTGGTCTCGCTGGTCTACGGCTTCACCCGCGCCGAGTCCGACGGCTGGGGCGACTCCGTGACCGTCACCCTGTTCGTTGCGTCGGTGGTCCTGCTGCTCGCCTTCGTCCTCACCGAGGCCAAGGTCAAGGCCCCGCTGCTGCCCCTGCGCGTGGTCACCGACCGCAACCGCGGCGGCGTCTACCTCTCCCTCGGCATCGCGGTCATCGCGATGTTCGGCACCTTCCTGTTCCTGACCTACTACCTGCAGGTCGTGAAGGGCTACTCGCCGATCAAGAGCGGGTTCTCCTTCCTGCCGATGGTCACGGGCATGATGGTCGGCTCGACGCAGATCGGCACGCGTCTGATAACCCGCGTCCCGGCCCGGTTCCTGATGGGCCTCGGCTTCCTGGTGGCCGCGGTCGGCATGTTCCTGCTGACCCGGCTGGAGATCGGCTCGTCGTACACCTCGACCGTCCTGCCGGCGCTGGTGCTGCTCGGTCTCGGCATGGGTACGACGTTCACGCCCGCCATGTCCCTGCCCACCTTGGGCATCGAGCCCCGGGACGCCGGTGTCGCCTCCGCGATGATCAACACCTCGCAGCAGGTGGGCGGCGCGATCGGCACGGCCCTGCTGAACACGATCGCCGCCTCCGCGACGACCTCGTACATCAAGGACCACATCACCGGCGCCGCGACGAAGCCGCAGCTGGTCCAGCTGCAGGGCACGGTGCACGGCTACACCAACGCCATCTGGTTCGCCGTCGGCATGCTGGTGCTCGCCGCGCTGATCGTCGTGACCCTGGTCAACGCCGGCGCCCAGGTGGCCTCCGGCGAGGGCATCGAGGACGAGGTCGCGGTGCCGGCCATCGCCCACTGAGGCACCGGGTCCACCTGAGTCGTGGACGCGCATCCCGGGCCCAGGCTCCCTGAGTGAGCTCCGCACCCTCTTCGTTCGGCTGAAGACCCTCGGCGACGATCTCCATGATCTCGCCGAGGGTCTTCTGCTGCTCTGGGGTCAGACGCTCGAACAGCGCCTGGCGCACGGCGGTCACATAGCCCGGCGCGGTGCGCCGCAGCACCGCCACACCCTCGTCGGTCAGCAGCACGAACTCGCCCCGCCTGTCAAAGGAGCAGTCCTCGCGGCACACCCAGCCGCTCTCCTCCAACCGGGCGATCGCGTGCGAGAGGCGGGAGCGCGTGATCTTCACGTTCCTGGCCACCTCGGTCAGGGCGGGCGTGATCCAGAGCATGCGCCCCGTCGGCAGCTCGGCGGACAACGCGCTCGCCGAGTCCTTCAACGCCACACACAAGCAGGCATCGACCTATCCTGCGTCGATGAGTTCCTCCAGCGCCCAGTCCTGCAGGTCCATACGGCCCGGGCCCAGGTCGTCGCTGACCATCTTGACGAGCCCGCCGGGACGGACGCGCAGCGCGATGAGCAGTGCGAGGAGGCGGGCCTCGGGACTGTGTCCGGCCTCCGCCTGGTGCAGATACTGCAAGGCGGCGAGCGCGTAGCCGCCGAATGTGTGTGGTACGGCCCAGCTCGTCGGTTCCGATCGGACAGCCGCGAAGCTGTCGTCGTGGTGCGCTGGCGGCTCGGGGGCCGCCTCGGCCTTGCGCACTGCGCAGTTGAGAGCGCGTTCCCTGTCGGAAGGTCGCTGGCGCGCCGGGGCCTGGTCATCGCGACGTTGTTCACCGAGCGGCGCGGGCGGCAGGCGCCCGCCGCACAGGCGAGCAGCTACCACCGCGCCGCCAGGCGTTCGCGGTGGACGGCAAGTGCCTGCGCGGAGCCGTCCGCGCCGACGGCAGCCGGGCATTCGTCATGACCGCAGTCCGCCATGGCGACGGGTGAAAGACCACCGTCGCCAGGCCGTCGCAGCGGCCTGGTTGAAGCTGGGGGCAGCCTGATCCGGGGGACACCGAGGAGGGTGGGAAGCAGCCCCGACAACGACGGGACGGCCTGGTACTGCCAGACGGGTCGGGCCCGGCAAGCGAGATCAGTAGGTGTAACGCCCGCCGCGCATCGACCGGCCCGGCCTCGTACCGGCCGGCCTGCTCGGAGTCCGACTGGACGGCTCCAAGGAGCTGATCGCGGCCGCGCTCTCCCCCGGTGCAGGTGGCCACCAGGACATCCACGCCCACGATCGGGGAGTTGGCGAAGGCGGCTACGAGGACGGGCCCGTGTGGGTCATGATGTGGTCGGGGTGCGGGTAACCGCCGTTCCGCGGGGCGATTACGTCGTCGACCCATCCTGCCCCAGGATCGATCTTCGGCTCCCAGCTCCAAGGGGCAATTACTTCCGTGGGACGGTCACCACGGCATCACTCACCGCAGGGCCCCGAGTGATCGCAGTACGGCTGATACCCGCTCTGCCCGCAGGCGCACAGAATCGCCCTGGTCTCGGCGCGCGGGCCTTCCGCGGTGTCCACGCTCAGCTCACCGCGCACGGCCAGCTGCCCGACGGAGCCGCGGACGATCCGCGAGGGCCGGTCTGGGGTCTCCGTCTCGCCGTCCGCGAGTTCGTACTGCAGCGCGCCCGAGGGGCAGCGCTGCACCACTTCGGCCAGGCGGTCGGCCGCGGCACCGTCCGGCTGGATCCACGGGCGCTTCGCCGTATCGAAGACCTCCTGCAGGCCACGGACGCATTCGGCGGCGTGCAGGCAGCGCCTGGCCTCGAAGGTGACCGTGATCGATTGCCCCTCGTACGCCTTCTTCTCGGATCTGCCACTCATTCCGGCCTCCTTCACCGCCGCGTTCGGCTGTTCAGTCGTTCGTTCAGTCACTGACCTTGCTGCGCGACTGGTACAGCAGGTCCTGGTACTCGGGGTGGCGGGCGATCCAGCCCGCGAAGAACGGGCACGTGGCCAGCACGCGCAGCCCCGAGGCGCGTGCCTCGTCAAGGGCGGAGCGGACCACGGCGGACCCGACTCCCTTGCCCGCATACTCCGGCGCTACCTCGGTGTGCACGAACGCAACGAGTTCCGTCGTACGGATGTACTCCGCGACGCCCGCGACCCTGGACTCTCCGTCGACGCGGGCCTCATAGCGGTTCGCTCCGGGCACGTCGTTCACTTCGACCGCCACATGTCCTCCTCTTGGACCTGCTCCCGCTCAGCTCCGCGGAAGTCCGGCAACATGCGCGAAGCGCTCCAGCATCGCCGCCCTCCGCGAGGGCCTCCTCCGCCGCCCGCACCGTGCGATCCATGACCGAACTGCGGAAAACCCACGGCAGTCACGCAGGACGCCCTTCCACTTGAACCTTCATGTCACACCCTAGGGCAGCGACACATGAATATTCAAGTGTGAAGTGCAACTCACGAACGTTCACGCCAGACAGACTCCGGACATGCGGTGAACAACCCTTGCACCCGAACGATCAGCCCCGCCGGCTGACCCCGGCGGAGCCGGCCGTCGGCATCGGTGAAACGCAACTGGGGCCGGGATGCGGACCTTCCTTCCCGGACGCCGGCACAGACCGCGGACCGGCGGACAACCCTGGAGATCCGCGACCCCGAGATCACTCCGGAGGGCGCTGTCACATTGTTGGGTATGTGGGTGTCTGACGGTGCGTCGGGGCATGGTGGCCCGCGGTCCGGGCCTGTGTTCAGGCCGTGGCGGGCCGACCGGCAGCGGCGGTGATGTGCTCCCAGATGGCGAAGCGGATGGTGGTCTCGGCTCGATAGCCGGGGGCGGTCATCAGGTGTCGGCGGGGCCGGAAGTGCGGTGAGTTGCCGCTGAACGCGGACAGGAACCGCTGGGCCGCGCCGGTACTGCGGAAGCCCTTCATCGCGCGTTCGCGTTGCCGCGTGGGCTGGTGGCTGTTCTCCGCCGGTTGTTCAGGTCCTTGTGGGAGCGGTGCTCGACCGAGGGCACGACCTCGCGGTGGGCCGCGCCGTAGGAGCGGAGCTTGTCGGTGACGATCACCCTCGGGACCGGGCGCGTCCTTTTCATCAGCCGGCGGAAGAAGCGCCGGGCCGCGGCCTTGTCCCGACGGCTCTGCACGAGGATTGCGGTTTCCCCGGCGTGCGGGAGGTATTGATCAGCTGGTCAGTGCGGGTTGACGGGTGTTCAGGTTCGCTCGTTCGGTTGCTGCCTGGTCGGCGTAGTGCTTCTCCTCGAACTTGACGGGGCCGAGGTAGCCGAGCCGTTTCTGGATGCGGCGGGAGTTATAGAAGCCGTCGAGCCCCGCAGCGCCTCCGGGGGACGCGGGCGCGCTGCTGGCCGAGGCCCGCTGCGGCTCTCGGCGCAGCTCCGCGCCCCGGCGCCGATCAACAGTCACAAGATCTGAGGCTGTAGTACTCGGCATGGATGTGCTGGATCTTCTCGGCCAGGGCCGCGTCGGCCCGCTCCCGCTCGGCGCGGGGACTGTCTGATCAACGTTGGCTGGACAGACCCGGAATTGACTTGAACGCTCACGAGTCGGCTCACACTTGAACCTTCATGTGTCGCTGCCTTAGGGTGTGACATGAAAGTTCAAGTGAAGGGCTGGCCTCGCACCTTTCGGTGAGCGCCGGCCGCTTCGCGCGTCAAGGGAGAAAATATGCCTCGTTCTGTGCAGAGTGTGCCCAAGGTGGGGGGGAAGGCCCGGAACATCGTCGTGTGGGTCCTTCAGGTCGTCCTGGCCGTCGTGTTCGTCATGGTGGGGGCTTCGAAGATGGCCGGCGCGCAGGACATGGTCAAAGTCTTCCAGGACGTCGGTGTCGGGCAATGGCTTCGGTACGTCACCGGCTCCCTGGAGCTGGCCGGAGCCGTACTGTTGCTCGTTCCCCGACTGAGTGCCCTGGGTGGTCTGGTACTCACCGGAGTCATGGCGGGCGCATTCCTGACCTGCTTGTTTGTGATCGACCAAAGTCCGGTACCAGCAGCGGTGCTGCTCATCCTGGCAGCGGTCGTCATGTGGAACCGCCGTGAGCTCACGCTCGGCATCGTTGGCAAAGCCGTGACGTCCGCTTGATCGGTCGGGCCCGACCCGAGGGCCCGGCCTCCGTTGCTCATGAAGTCGCACGGTGCCGACCGCGGGTCGGCACCGTCGGGCTGTGCGAGGACGCATGGCGGCGCGAAGCCCAGAGTCTGGACGAGGGCGGAAGCGCGACGCGCTTGGCGCAACGCCCGGCAGGCTCTACGCGGAGGACGGATAGAGCGCAACCAGCCTGCTGAGATAGTGGGCAGTCGGTCCGTCTGTGGCGGCCACCGTCTCGGGTGTACCCTCCCCGCATACCCGGCCACCCGTATCCCCGCTGCCCGGACCGAGGTCGATGACCCAGTCCGCGGCGGCGGCCACGTGCAGATCGTGTTCGGCGATGATCACCGTGCTTCCCTCGTCGAGGATCGCGTCGAAGGTGTCGACGAGCCGCTGCACATCGTCGGGATGCAGACCGGTCAGGGGCTCGTCGAGCAGCACCAGGCCGGGCCGCTTGCTGCGAGAACCGCGCGTGAGTGTGGCCGCCAGCTTGCGCCGCTGCGCTTCTCCGTCGGACAACTGTGTCGAGATTCTGGCCCAGTTGGGGATATCCGAGTCCGACCTGGCGCAGGGTCTGGCGAGCGGCTGCCAACGGAGCTGGTTCGGTGAGGATCTCGGCGGCCTCGTCGATGGTGAGCGCCAGCACCTCATCGATGGCGAAGCCCCGGTACCGTACCGAGAGCACGTCAGGAGCGAACCTGCGTCCTTCACACGCCTCACGGATGACCATGACATCCGGCAGGAAGTGCATGTCCACCGACCGGCGGCCGTAGTCGGCGCACACCTCGCAGCGACCCCGTCCTGAGTTGAAGGAGAAGGCCGAAGAGGCGAGTACTACAGCCTCAGATCTTGTGACTGTTGATCGGTGATGTCGTTGTCTGGTCATGCTGGTCGATGTGGCGCCGGAGCACTTGGAGGGGTGGGCGGAGGAACTGGCCTCGCTCACCGCAGGGTTGGGTTACTTGTTCGCGCGGCCGGAGCCACGGGAGGTGTTCGCGGACCTGATCGAGGGCCTGCTGTCGGACCTGGGGCGCAAGAACGGCTGGACGATGGCGGAGCGGGCCGGGCATACCACCCCGCACCGGATCCAGAAGTTCCTCGGGGAAGCATCCTGGGACGCGGGCGCGCTGCTGGCCGAGGTCCAGGACTACATCGCCGGTCAGCTGGGCGATGCGCAGGCCACGCTGGCGCTGGACGACACCCAGGTCATCAAGAAGGGGATGCGGTCGGTCGGGGTGGCCCATCAGCACTGCGGTGCCACCGGGGACGTGAGTAACTGCCAGGTGATGGTGACGCTCACTTACGCGGCCGGGGCCCGGCACACCTTCTTCGACCGGCGCCTTACCTGCCCGCCGTCTGGGTCGGGGACGTGGAGCGCCGACGGGACGCCGGGGTGCCTGATGAGATCGCCTTCGCCACCAAGCCCGAGCTGGGCATCGAGATGCTGCGCGGCGCCATCGAGCGCAGCCTGCCTTTCGCCTGGGTGGCCGCCGACGCCGACTACGGCAAGGACCCCGCCCTGCGCGCCTTCCTGCACGAGCGTGCCCTGCCCTACGTGCTGGGGTTGAGGCAGGGCCCCGGGGCGAGTCTTGATGGTCCGTTTTGATCACGGGATTCCGTGGAGGGTGAGGATGGCTTCGGGCTGGGTGTGAGCGCGACGGCCGCTGGCGATGTTGGCCCAGCCGGCCCGGTGAAGGGCACCACGGGCAAGGTCGCGTAGCGCGCTCATGACGGCGGGGGTGCGATGACGGCGGACCCTGCTCGCGTCCTCGGCGAAGGTGACGTCCTTGGTCCAGTGGACAGTGTTCTCGATGGTCCAGTGGCCGCGGGCCCAGGCCGCGATCTCGGCCGTTGTGCCTGCCATTCAAGAGGCAAACGCTCCGCCTCCTCAAGGCCGTGTGCGAGCAGGACCACGACAGGATTCGCACGATCCACGCGGACCTGGCAGATCACGACTCGGCGGCCCTCACCCAGGATGACGAATTCGGTTGGCGCCTGCTCTCCAGTGCCGTCATACCGTCATATCGTCCGCTGCCAGCATGATGCTGCACGGTGCTTGAGCTGTTCTCACTCTGCCCAGCGCCAAGGCCCCGCTCCCACAGGAGCCCGTCCCGCCAGCTCCCGTCGAGAAAGATCGAGGAGTGTGCGACGCCGTACGAGCTGAACCCGTTGCGGCGCAGCACCGGCTGCGACGGCAGATTCTCCAGACTGGTGAACGCCTCGGCGCGGTGCAACCCGAGTTCGTCCGTCATCACCCGGAGTACAAGCCCGACGGCGTGCCCGGCGTGCCCTTGATTCTGCGCGACGCTGGCCATCCAGTATGCGACGGAGCCGCGGCGCAGGTGCGGCTGCGGCTGCGGCTGCGGCAGGATGCTCGGCATGCTCCTCTTCTCCCGTACGGGGGATCGTCGGCGACATCCTCCCCAAGCGGACGTCGCCCCACAGGACCACTCGCATGGGCCCTGGCCAGAGCTGGGCAGACCTTCTCACTTGGTAGGGCCGGAAATCATCCCTACAGTCGTGACTTCCTCGGACCTACCCGAGGAACGACAGCCGCACCTGCCTGTTGGTATTGCTGGTGTTTGTATCCGCCAACCTCCGTTAAGGCAACCCCAGGTTAAACGGGTTGCGAACGCGCACCCAGCGCGGCCGAGCCGGGGCCCACGACATGGACCTCATCGACTACATCGGTGGCACGCTGTGGCCCGACCTCGTGGAGGCAGTGGAATCCGGTGCCCGCGGGCGTGCGGTCCGGGCGCTGGCAGCGGCGCACGCTGCCGCGCGCGAGACCGGGCCTGCCCACAAGCTGTACGAGGTCAACCTGTCGCTCCAGTTCGAGTCGTCGCCGGAGTCGCTCGGCGCCATGGGTGAGTTCCTGAGCGACGCCGAGGCATGGTTGATGTCGCCGAAGGCCGAGTGGAAGACGTAGCCCTCATCTGCCTATCTGTGTGGCGCTGGAGCGTCGGGGACCGGGCCTTCCCGGTCCCACCTCAGCGCAGCCTCGAAGCAATTCCAGCCACACCGCAACGGCAGCCGAACGCTCCACGTAACCTCGCAGACATGGAGGAACCCGCGCCCGGCACACCGCCGGAACCCGGCGACGACGCGACGCGCAGGCGGCTGGATGCGTACGCCTACCTGAGCGCGCCGGAGCGACTGGAGCACATCGCGATCATGCGAGTCTTCTGCGGGACGCTCCTGGCGGACCTGGCCGTCCCAGACGTCATGGCGAAGCTGCGCGAGTCCGGCGGGCCAGGTGCGGGACTCGACGCCGACACCCTCACGGCCCGGCTGGAACAGCTGGAGCGGTGGGGCAACCTGCTCCGCGGCAGCCACACGGTGAAGGCGACCAGCATCACCGAGTACCAGCGTTCCCGCGCCCGCTACCAGCTGTCGAGGCTCGGCGAACGCATCCAGCGGGACGCCGACGGGGTGCTGGCCGAGGCCGATGCCGCACGCGAAGTGAGCAACGAACTGCTGGCCCTGGTCGAGCGCGGCCTCCGGGAGCTCGCCGAGCTGGTGTCCGAGCCGGGCGGTATCGCCCCGCAGGACGGACTGGAGCGGGTCAGCACGCTGTTCGTGCAGTTCGCCGAGTTCGCGGACTCCATCCGGGACTTCTACGCCTACCTCGGCCAGGTGCTCGCCCGGTACGACCTGGACAGCGCCGAGTACCAGGGCTTCAAGGAACTGCTCCTGGACTACGTCGAGGCGATCACGGAGGACGTGGCCTTCCGGGCCCCCCGGATCTCGGCAGCCCTGGACGCGCTGTGGCCGCACCTTCCGGTCCTGCTGGACCGACTGGACGCGCACGCCCAGGGCCTCGCCGGGCTCCCCGCACAGAGCGAAGGCCGATCGGAGGCCCGGGTGCAGCGCAGCCGTGGGCGCGAGCTCGCGGACTGGAAGGGGCTGCGCGGCTGGTTCAGCAACACCGATGGTCAGGGCAGCCAGGTCGATCAACTACGGGACGCCACCCTTCGGGCGCTCCAGTCCCTGCTGGCCAACGCCAAGCGGATGCTCCGTTCGGCCACCGGGGAGATGTCACGCCGCCGGGACCTCCTGCGGCTGGCCCGGTGGTTCGACGAAGCGGCACCGCAGGACGCGCATGACATCGCCGTCGCCGCCTTCGGGCTGTACGGCGCCCGACACCTGGGCATACCGCCTGCCACCGACGAGGTGGTGCCGGCCTACACCAGCTGGTGGACCGGTCCGGTGGTCGAGGTCCCGGTCGCGCTGCGAGAGAGGGGCAGCCGCGCACAGCGGGGCCGGACGTCGTCGGTGGAGGACCACTCCGCGCAGAAGAAACGGCTCCGGGAGGCCGCGCGTGAGCGGGCGGCGGCCAGGAAAGCGGCGGCGGACGAACTGCGCAGCGCGTCGCGCCGTTTCGACGACGTGCGGCTCACTTCGGCGGCGCTGAGCCTGCTCCTGGAGCTGCTGGCCACGGCGCTCGGGAACGCTCAGCTAAAGCGGCGCGCCGGTGCGGCCGGGGAGCGGGCACCAGGGTTCGGCCTAGACGCGGCGTGGAGCGAGGACGCGGATCTGGGCATCTGGCTCACCGTGCACCGTACGGCGGGCACCCGGACGCTCCTCCACTCGGCCGACGGGGACCTGCTCCTGGACGACCTGGAGCTGGTCATCGGCCGGGCCTCAGCCACGGCCGACGGCGAGGCGGAGGTGAACGTGTCATGACCCTCCCCTCCGCCCACGACGTGGCCCTGGCAGCCGAACGCCGTGCCGCCGCCCGGCTGTTGCTCGCCCATCCTCTGGTCACCTCGGACGGCCCGCATGCCGACCTCTTCCCACTGGTCCGCAGGCACGCCGACTGGCTGGGCAAGCGGTTCCAGCAGGTACTCGGCTACCGCCTTCTGGTCGACAGCTCCTATGCCCGGCTATTCAAGGCCGGGCTGGGAGCGCGGGCGGGACATCGGCTTGTGCGGTCCACCGGCACTCCCTTCAGCCCGCACACGTACTCCTGCCTCGCGCTCGCTCTGTCGGTGCTGGTGACCGCGCCCGAGCAGATGCTGCTGTCTCAGCTGGCCGCCGATATCCGGGCCGCGGCGGCCGATGCGGGCGTCGAGCTGGAGGAGACGGGCCGGGCAGCCGGGAAACGGACCCTGGTCGCGGCTCTGCGCCAGCTGGTCGAGTGGGGCGTACTCATCGAGACGGAGGGCCACGTGGCTGCCATCACCCAGGAAGCCGGCGGAGAGGCTTTGATCACGGTGGACCGCGAGCTCGCACGCGTCGTCGTGGCCGGACCGCTCGCCCAATCCCGGGACGGGGCCGACCTGGTCCGGCGAGCAGCGGACCCGGGCTTCGGAGGACCTCGTACCTACGTGCGCCGGATGCTCGTCGAAACACCCGTCGTCCACCTCGACGAGCTGACCGACGCCGAGCGCGACTGGCTTCGCACCCGCCAGCGCCGGGAAGCCCAGGCGTTCCTCGAACTACTCGGCCTGGAGACCGAGATCCGCGCCGAGGGAGTGGCGCTGGTCGACCCCGCGGAAGAGCTGACCGATCTCCACCTTCCCGGCACGGGTACCGTCGCCCAGGCCGCACTGCTGCTGGTGGAACGGCTCGTTGAACGCCTCCGCCCATCCGATCCCGGGCATCCGGCGACCGGCGGCGTCCTGGTCGTCGGAGTTGCCGTTCCGGACGGCCTGGTGAATGAGCTGCTGGCCGAGCTGGCCGCCGAGTACGGAGGCCGCAGCAACTGGCAGCGCGGCTACCTGGAAGATCTCCACGCTCTGCGGGAAGCCGTGCTGGACCTGCTGTCCCGCATGCGGCTGCTGGCCCCTGCCGGTCCGCTGCGGGCCGAGGGGGACGGGCTGCCGGAGGGGTACGCCGAAGAGCTGCCGGAAGGCCGCCAGGTGACCGACGTCCGCGGAGCCCGGCCCGGCGGCGAGGGCTGGGTACTGCTCGCCGCGGCGGCCCGCTATGCCACCTGCGTCACCGTGCGTACGGCCGGCTCGACCCGCAAAGATACCGACGCACAGCAGGAGTTGCCGCTATGACCGCCGACGCACACGGCCTCATCCCGTTGCCCCGATCCGGCCCGTCGACGACGGCAGCAGGTACCCGCTTCCGGCTGCACCGCGCGGGCATCCAGAACGTCTGGCAGTACGACGAGCAGGAGTTCGCCTTCGGTGACGGGCGGCTGCTGCTGCGCGGCAAGAACGGCGCGGGGAAGTCCAAGGCCCTGGAAATGCTGCTCCCGTACCTGCTGGACGGCGACTCCCGAGCGCTGGACGCGACCGGTACCGGGCGGACGACGCTCGCCTGGCTGATGCTGGACGGGTTCGAGCAGACCAACCGCCTCGGCTACCTGTGGGTGGAGTTCCGGGGTACGGACGAGGGCGGCGACCACCGCTATCTGACGCTGGGTGCCGCCGTCCGTGCCTCGAAGTCGACGCAGAAGGCGGTGGCGACCTTCTTCGTCACCCCGCTGCGGGTCGGTGAGGACCTGCGCCTGGTCGAAGCGGGCAAGCCGCTTCCCATCGACCAGCTCAAGGAAATCGTCGGTTCCGACAACGCGACCGACCGCGCGGTCGGCCACCGTGCTCGCGTGGCCCGGGACCTCTTCGGAATCACTGACACGACGCGCTACCGAAACCTGACCCAGCTCCTCCACCGGCTGCGACGTCCCACGGTCGGGGACCGCGTTGAGCACGGGGGCCTGGCCGTCCTGCTGAGCGAGACCCTGCCGGGGCTCGACGAGGAAGTGGTCGAGAAGGTGGCGCGCAACCTTCACGACCTGGACGCCGTACGGGACGAACTCGGCCGCCTGGAACGTACCGACACGGCGCTACGCACGTTCCTCGCCGACTACCGCCGCTACCTCGCCGGAGTCCTGCGCACATCGGCCCGGAACGTGAGCAGGGAACTGGACGTCCTCTCCCAACGGCGCCGAACGGCCGGGGACGCAGCGCAGCGAACGGGCGACCTGAAGAGGCGGGAGGAGGAGTCGGAAGCCGGGCTGGAAACTCTCCGCGAGGAGGAACAGACCGCCCGGACAGAGCTTGCCGCTCTGCACGCCAGTCACGCCTACCGCAGCCTGCGCGAACTGTCGGAACGCCGCAGCACGGTGGAGGCCCTGCACACCACGGCCATGACCGCCTTCACCGCCCTGCGCAACGCGCACGAGTCGGAAGAGGGCGCGGCGGAACGACTGGCCGAGGGTGTCGAAGACCTCGGGAGCCGGCTCACCGAGCTGGGGACCGAACACCGGGAGCTGCTGTCCCAGGCGGAGAAGGCAGGGCTCCCCGCCGGACATCTCGGCGACGCGGTGGCTCTGCCGCACACGGTCCGCTCCCAGGCGACGCAGACGGAGCTGACCAGCCCGGACGGGGAACCGCAGACCGTACTGCACCGGCCGGTGGTTCGCGTGGACACGGCCACGACAGAGGCCGGGCTGGGGTCCTGGCAGGGGCAACTGGAGGATGCCGAAGCTGTCGTACGGAACCGGACACGGATGGTCCAGGAGGTGACCCGTCTCTCCTCGCAGGCCGACGAAGCCCGGACCAGGGCAGCGCAGGCTGACACGGAGCGGGAACGGCTGGAGGGCGAGGCGGAGGAGGCCGCCGACCGTCTCGAAGAGAGCCGTGAGAAGGTCGCCGAGGAGAGCCGTGGGTACGCCGACGAGGTCGCCGCGTGGGTGGAGAGCACGCGGACCGCAGCGGGTCCCGGCTGCCCGCCCCTGGATGCCGTCCTCGCTGAAGTAGCCAACGGGACGTCCTCCGACGCGCCGTTCTCGGAGCGCACGCTGCCGCCCGACATCGACACCCGCGCGCGGCAGGCGGCTCATGCGGCCTTGGAGCCGTACGCCGATGACCTCACCCGGCACCGTGATGCGCTGGCGCTCGGCGTCGGTCGGCTCGGCGAGGAGATCGACCGCTTGTCGAAGGAGAAGCAGGACTGGGAGCGGCGTACGGACCCCGAGCCTCCGTCCCCGTACCACCGCGCCGCCGAGAGGAATCCGGCCGGTGGAGCGCCCTTCTACCGGCTGGTGGACTTCACGGAGCACGTGACCTCCGCCGGCCGGGCCGGCCTGGAAGCGGCGCTGGAAGCGAGCGGAATCCTCGACGCCTGGGTCAGCGCGGACGGGGTCCTTCTCGCCCCCCTCACCCGGGACACCCTTCTCCAGCCGGGCCCTGAGCCGTCGGGAGCACAGACCCTCGCCTCAGCACTGCGCCCGGCCCCGCAGCCGGACTGTGGCATCACGTCCGAGCACGTGGAGCGCCTGCTGGCCGCCATCGCGCTCGTACCGGCCTCGGAAACCGCAGCTGCCAGCGCGGTCCACTACGACGGAAGCTGGCGTCTGGGCACCCTCCGCGGCCGACACCACAAGAGCGTCGCCGAGTACGTGGGAGCAGCCGTACGCGCCGATACCCGGCGGCGCGCCCTCGCCGAGCTGGAGGACCAGCTCGGGCAGACGGAACAGCGATTGGCCAATGCCCGTACTGAACTCACCGCAGCCGATTCCATGCGGCGGGCCCTCTCGCTCACGGAACGGGACTTTCCCCGGGCCCGGCGGCTCTCCGACGCCTGGAGCAGAACCGCTTCGGACGAGAAGGCGCTGCGGGACCTGACCGCCAAGGCGACCCGTGCGGCACGACTGGCCGAGGACGCCCGCGCTCTCGCCGTGTCGGCGCGCACTGAGGCGGATGCCACCGCGACCGCCCATGACCTGCCCACGGACGCCACCGCCCTGGACCGCGTACGCACCGCACTGGCGGCCCTGCTCAACGGTATCGGTCACTTGCGCAGAGCGGTCGGTGGGACGGTCGGTCGGCTCGGCGGAAGCCAGGCGGACGACGGGCGGTACGCGCGTGCCCGAGAGGGGCGCCTGGAGGCGGAAGGGAACCACCGGCTTCGCCTCCACCAACTGCGCATCGCGCAACAGGATCTGCGGACCCGCGAGGCGGCCGTCGGATCGTCCGAGGAGGAGATCCTCACCCGCGAACAGAACGCCAAGCAACGAATCGCGAACGCCGCCGGCGCCATCCCAGCAGCAGAGCGCACCCACAGCGAACTCCGCGATCTGCGCGTGCGTGCGGAAGAGGAGGAGAAGCGCCTGCGCAAGGAGCTGGCGGACCAGGAGACGACAGTCATCGACACCGGCCGCGCCCTTCGCGAGGCTCTCGACCGTCCGGAGGTCGTCAACGGGGCGGGTCTGGACCGGTCCTCTCTGCCCGACCACGTCTCGGACGACCCCGGTTCGGACGTCCGCGACCGCCTGCGCGCGCTACGCTCGCTGGCCGACACCGTGGAACAGGCTCTCGGCCGCCCGAAGGGCGAGGTGTCGGACAGCACCCTGCTCAACCGGCACACCGAGCTACGCGACCAACTGGCAGGCGGATACGACGCACAGCTTGAGGAACGCGACGGCATCAAGGTGTGCCGCCTGCTCGACGACCACGGTTCCCATGATGTCGCGGTCGTGGGCGAGCGGATCGCCGTCCAGACCGCAGAGGACCGGGGTCGGATCACCGAGCGCGAACGCGAGGTGTTCCAGCGGTTCCTGACCGGCGAGCTCGGCGATCATCTCTCCGCGCAGGTCATCACCGCGGCCCATCTGGTCGCTGCTCTCAACGACACCCTGAAGACCGTACGGACCTCGCACGGTCTCGGCGTGGAACTGCTGTGGAAGCTCGACGAGGACGTGGACGCGGATGTGCGGGCGGCCGTCGAGCTGCTGCGCAGTCCGTCAAGCCTCCGGACGCGCGAGCAGACCGAGCAACTCCGCGAGGTACTGCAACGCCGTATCGAGGATGCCCGCCGTGCCGACCCCTCGGCCGGCTACACCGCCCATCTGCGGACCGCACTGGACTACCGCGCGTGGTTCCGTTTCCACACCTTCGTGGTCGAGGACGCTGCCCCCGGGCGTAAGAGGAAACTGACCGGACGCACCGGACTCAGCCAGGGAGAGCAGCGCGTGCTCTCCTACCTCGTGCTCTTCGCAGCCGCTGCCGCGCACTTCACCAGCCTCGCCGAGTCGGCACCGCACGCTCCTCGGTTGATCCTCCTGGACGACGCCTTCGCCAAGGTCGACGAACCTACCCACGGGCGCCTGGGCCGCATCCTCGTCGACCTCGATCTCGACTTCGTCCTCACGAGCGAGCGGCTGATGGGCAACTGGGCTGAGGTCCCGTCTCTGCACATCTACGAGTGCCTCCGCGACCCCCACGTGCGCGGGGTGGCCACGTTGCACTACACCTGGAACGGTCGGCACCGGCGTCTGGCATCGGTATGAGCGCACTCCCGGCCGCCACACGCAGCTGGCTGGCAGGACCAGGTCTCGCCCGACTCTGGGGCGCGGTACGCAAACGACTGGAAGGCAACGGGGTGCAGTCCACCGGTTCCCTCCGGCTGACCACGGTGAGCTCGCAGGAACGGAACGACCTGTCACTCCTGCTGGGCAAACCCCTCACAGGTGCGACCGTGACCGTGCGGCTCGACGCGCTCGATGAACGCCTGCGCACCTCGGCCGCGGGACTCGGACTCAGGGAAGTTCTGGAGCAACTCGGTCCTCCCCTCAACGACCGCCGCGCGGCCCGCGACGACGACGCGGCACAGCGCCGGTACGTGTGGTCGTCGCTCACTACGTCTCTCGACGCCTCTCCGCTCGCCGGGCAGGAGTGGACCCGGCAGTGGTACGACGTGCTGCGCCGCACCGGCGTTCCGAGAGGGGTAGCGCCCGCAGCGGCAGTGCGGACGCTACAGCAGGCGGTCCAGGTACTCACCGTGCTACTCGATCCGGAACGCACCGGCACGCGAGGCCGAGGCGAGCTCGCCGCGACGGCGACCGGTTCGGCGCACGGTCTGGACGACGGCACCTGGCTCGCCCGCATCGTCCAACGCGGCGTCACCTATGCCCATGACACTGACCTCCCCAGCAGCGCGGCCGGCCGGCGCGCGTTGTGGCGACTGGTCTCCGTCACACCGGACGAGGTCTCCAGCACGGTGCTGACCTACGGTCTGCGGCCCACCGGCGAGGGCTGGCGAGAGCGGTCATTGCGCGAGCGGGCCGCCCATCACGCCGAGACCCACCTGACACCGCGCGATCTGCTTGACCTGCGACTCCAACTGCCCGCCGGAACCGTCATCCACATCTGCGAGAACCCGCGCGTGGTGGAAGCCGCAGCCGACGCAGCGTGCGCAAAGCCCCTGGTCTGCACCTCCGGCAGCGCCGCCACGGTGGTCCTCACACTCCTCGACGCCCTCGCCGCCACCAGCTGCCGCTTCGCCTACCACGGCGACTTCGACTGGCCGGGCATCGCGCTGGCCAACCGGATCATCCGCCGCTACGAAGCCCTGCCGTGGCGCATGGGCGCCGAGGACTACGAACGCCTCGCCGTAGCCAGCCAGGCGGAGGGGGTCCCTCAACTACCTCTCGACGGCCGCCCGGTCGACGCGGACTGGGACCCGGGGCTCGCCCCCGCCATGACCGCGCTCGGCGTCGCACTCCACGAGGAGGCCACGCTCGACCTGCTGGTGGAGGACCTGGCCTAGTGTCGCGCGGTCCATCTCCGAGCGCCCGACAGTGTGGTGAGCGCGGCGAGCTGCTCTTTCTCGGCGCCGCGCGCCCGGGATCGACCCACGACCTGACGGCGGCCCGCGCCGACGGCATCGCCCAGGCCGTCACCGACGCCGACGTGGAGACCACCGCAGACTCCGGCTACCAGGGCGCCGCCGGCGCTGTGCGCACTCCCATCAAGCGCCCGAAGGGCCAGGGACACAACGGCTGGGAGAAACAGGCCAACTCCGCCCTCGCGAGGCTCAGCGCCCCTGCCGAGCGCGCCTTCGCCGAACTCGGGCGCTGACGGGTGCTCGACCTGTTGCGGATCAGCCCGAATCGCATGACCGCCGCGCTTCACGCCCTCCTCGTGATCACACAAAAGCGATCTTCACTCGCGAGAGGATAGATCGGAAACGCTCAGCACAAGCGCCGCGGTGAGGATCTGCGGTGGCTTCGTCGACATCAGCTGCTGCTGGTCGAGCAGTGCGAGACGTTTTCGAAGCCGTACATCGAGCTCGACAGCCTTGCGGTGGAGGCTCTCGGAGGACTCCCTGGGCTTCTCGCCCCTCCGTTCCTTCTCGGAGGCCGCCGCAGCATCGAGGAGCAGCCGCTCGCTCTCCGAGGTCAGGCGCTTGGTCACCAGTTCCCGGGTCTTGATCAACTCTGCCAGGCGACGGGGCTGGACCTCGGCCAGGTATTCGGGAAGCTGGTTGGCGATGATCCAGCTGGTTGCCTTGTCTTCGGCGTCTGCAAGCCAGGCAAGTCCGCATGCGATGTCGGTCGCCGCGCCATTGGGAGCCGCGGCGCAGTCAAGGTAGGGCGCGGGGCCGGCCGGGTGCACGGTGCCGTGGCTGTCGACGTAGGCGTAGGCGAACCGTCGGGCCACCGACTCACCGGTGGCGTCCGCGACCTCTTCGACAACCCCGACGAGGAGGTGCGGTTCTTCGAGGGTGGCCGAGACAAGGACGGTGCCCTGGTTAAGAGCGCCCCCGAAGTTCCGGATGGTTTCGTCCATGACGGCGTCGTGCAGCGGGTGGCCGGGGGCGAGCAGGTCGGCGCGGGCGCGGTCGTCAGGCTGGACGTGGTTGAGGTCGAAGGTGACGCGGTCGTACTTGGTGGTAATCGGTCCGTTGCCTGCTGAGCGGATGTGCTGGGGCACGTTGGCTATCTCGTAACGCCCTTGTTCGCGCTTGACGATCCGACCACCGAGCCGGGTAAAGGCGTCCTGGAAGGTCGATTCGATGTGGTGCGACTGAAGACGTCGGGCGCGGGTTTCGTCCATCGCGGCGCGCAGGGCGCGAAGATCGGCATCCGAGAGGTGCTCCGAAGCGAGCGCACGCTCGTCCAGGAGGTTTTTGAGGCCGTCTCCGACGGTGGTGTCGATGACCTCGTACATCCTATCCTTGACATCTGGCTGCTCACCGTACTGGATGGCATCGAGCAACAAGTCTCGCAGCGGGGTCTCGGCGAACGCCTCTCCCAGGACATCGAAGACCTTCCCGCCGTACGTCTCGCGCATCTGGTCGAGCTTCTCCAGCAGGCGCGTGAAAACCTCGCCCTCGCGGGTGTTGGAGGCGACGAGGTTCCAGAGCCGGCAGACCTCCTCCTGGCCGATGCGGTGGATGCGGCCGAAGCGCTGCTCGATGCGGTTGGGGTTCCAGGGCAGGTCGTAGTTGACCATCAGGTGTGCGGCCTGCAGGTTGAGTCCCTCGCCGGCGGCGTCGGTGGCCAGCAGGATCTGAACGTCGCGGTTCTTGGTGAACTCCTCGGTGATCTGCCGCCGTTCAACCCGGCGTACGCCGCCGTGTATAGCCTTGACGGCATCGGGCTTGCCCAGAAGCGACCCGATCTTGCCCTGCAGGTATTGGAGGGTGTCGCGGTGCTCAGTGAAGATGATGAGCTTCCGAGGCCAGCCATTGGCGTCTGTCACCAGCGCGTGGTCCCGGAGGAGGGCGGACAGCTCGGTCCACTTGCGGTCCGTACCTGCTTCTCGGACCCGCTGCGCCGTCTTCACCAACGCCCTCAGCTCGATGAGCTCGACGTTGAGCTCCTCGACCGTCTGCGCCGCCGTCGCGGCATCGAGCAGTTCCTCCTCGGTCTCCTCGATCTCTTCGGCATTGAGGTCGCCATTGTCGAAGTCGGCGAGGTCGATGGTGGGCATGCTGTCGCGACAGGTACCGTTGAGGATCTCCTGCTTCTTGCGCTCCAGGCGCTCGGTACGCCGCACGAGGCTCTTGTAGATCGCCTCGGGGCTGGAGGCCAGGCGTCGCTGCAGAACGGTAAGCGCGAAACCGACAGTGTTCTTGCGTTTGCCACCGATGCGGTCGGCGCGGTTCATCCCCTCGCGGACATAGTGGGTGACGTCCTCGTAGAGGTCGTACTCGAGTGCCGTGAGTTCGTAGGGGACGGTCTCCGCGATGCGCTCGGGGAAGAGCTTCCTGCCCTCGAAGGTAAGCAGGTCTTCCTTGATCATGCGCCGCATGATCCCGCTGACGTCGGCGCTCCTCTTCTGCCTGCCCTCGAACCGGTCACGGTCCAGCAGGGTGAGGAAGAGCTGGAAGTCCTCCTCCTTTCCCGAGTGCGGGGTCGCCGTCATCAGGAGCAGGTGGCGAGTGATCTCGCCGAGTATCTCGCCAAGCTGGAACCGTTTGGTCTTCTCAACCTTGCCACCGAAGTAGTGGCCACCCATGCGGTGCGCCTCGTCAACGACGATCAGGTCCCACTCCGTCTCCTGGAGCTGCGCCTTCAGGTGCTCGTTACGAGAGAGCTGGTCCATGCGGGCGATCAGAAGCGGGTTGGTCTGGAAGACGTTGAGATTGAGCTGGGAGTCGACGAGCTGGTTCGTGAGCAGGTCGAAGCGGAGGCCGAACTTGAAGAAGAGCTCGTCCTGCCACTGATCGACCAGGCCTCCCGGAGCCACGATGAGGCACTGCTTGACGTCATCGCGCAGCAGGAGCTCCTTGATATAGAGCCCAGCCATGATGGTCTTCCCTGCGCCCGGATCGTCGGCGAGCAGGAAGCGCAGCGGTGTACGGGGCATGAGCTCGCCGTACACGGCGCGGATCTGGTGCGGGAGCGGCTGAACGTCGCTGGTCGCCACGGCGAGCATCGGGTCGAACAGGCCGGCCAGTGAGATCCGCTGAGCCTCGGCGACCAGCTTGAAGTCACTTGCGTTCGCGTCGAAGGCGCGGCTGCCGCTGTGGGCGACGCTCAGCTTGTCCTCGTCCTTTCGGAAGACGACCCGCTGGTCGAGGCCGCCCGCGGCGGTCTTGTAGGTCAGCTCGAGTGCGTTCGCACCGTGCCACTGGGCGGCGATGACCGTGACGACCTCCGCCGGTATGAGTCCGTCGATCCGCAGACCCGGCTTGAGCTCCTCGAGCAGCACGTACAGAACCTCCTGGTTGGCAACCTGCGAACGCTACTCGGACGTTCCGGCGGTTTCGTGGTCCCGTCGACTTCGTCAACCGGGGTCGCTAATCTTCGCAGAGGTCATGCGAGTCGGCGGGGGCAATGGAACGAGAAGAACGTCAGCACCTTCGTGGTGTGGTGGAGGACGTCAGCGGGTGGCGCAAGCTCGCGGCGGGGATCGTCGAGGAACGTGAGCCCGTCGAGGCAGCGGCGGAAAACGCCGCCAGGCAGTTCCTCGGCCGAGTGGCTTCTCTCGGGACCGGAGCCACCACCGCATGGCGCGTACTGCAGGTCTCGCCGTCCGATGTCGGCCTGGTGACCTCCCTGGCCTGCCGTCAGGCTCTTCCGGCGCTCACGGCGAATGCCCAGCAGGGCATCCACCAGTTGACCAACGACGTCGGCCGGGCGCTGACGGCCGTCCGGGCGCTGTTCGGTGCCCGCCGGATATTGTCGGGCAAGAGCCGCAAGGATGAAGCAGGGCAAGCTGCGACATACCTGAAATCCCTCCACGAGTGGGCTGCGAGCACCCAACTCGTAACCGAGTTGGAAAGCCTGGCAGCATGGGACAGGAAGGCTGTCCCCGCAATCGGGCTCTCGGCCATCCTCGATGACACGGTCGGCTTCGCCCCGCGCCTCGGCGGCCGAGCCGAACTCGTCGGGCGGCATGAACTGGCCGACGCCAAGACCGCGATCAGCGCGATCGATCAGGCCCTGCAGCGCGAGGACGAGTTCAGAACGGCAGTCAATGCCGCCGGCAATGCCGTCCGTCAGGCCGAGGCTCGCAAGCTGGTCGCCGAAATGCCCGTCGAGCGGCTCAAGGACGCAACCAACGGCCAACTGCGCATCACGGCGCTGATCGATGCCGGAATCAGGAACGTGCAGCAGGTCCTCGACCAGAAATCACGGATTCGATCGCTCCCCGGAGTCGGTGAGACGACGGGCAACCGGATGGTCGGCGCCGCGCGGACCATCTTGCAGACCACGCTGGACGAGATGCCGGTCCGGATCGACATCAAGAACCGATCCCGCGCCACCACGAAGCTCCTCAAGGCGATGCTGGCTTGGGACGCGGCACGCTCGATCCGCAGCGCGACAGCGGACCTCGCCGCCGCCGACGCGGTACGACCGCTCCTCCAGAGTCTTGATCCCCGGACCTCCCACGTGGTTCTTGTCCCCCAGGCCCGGACCGTCGCCGAGTTGCGTACCGCGCTGGCGGCCGTCGAGCGCCGCGGGGCGGTGCTCAACGGTGGGGACGACGCCGCAGGCGGTGATCCTTGGGAGGATTTCATCGCCCGCCCGGCCGACTACTACGCGATGCTCGCGGAGCGCGGATTCCTGGCTGACGACGCCGAGAAGAGCCAAGGCGACCTACCGACCGAAATCGTCGAGGCGGTCAGGGAACTCAAGCTCGACACCAGCCATCTGAAAGTGTCCCTGCGTGGGTACCAGTCATTCGGTGCCCGCTTCGCGATCGTGCAACGGAAGGTCATCATCGGCGACGAGATGGGTCTGGGAAAGACGGTCGAATCACTCGCCGTACTCGCCCACTTGCGCGCCAAGGGCTCCTCCCACTTCCTGGTCGTGTGCCCAGCCGCCGTCGTGACCAACTGGGTGCGCGAAGTCCAGGCCAAGTCCGATCTGCGCGCGTATCGCCTGCACGGGCCCGGTCGCGACGACGCACTGAAGTCCTGGATCCGCAACGGTGGAGTCGCGGTCACCACCTACGACACCCTCGGTTGGCTGGAAGGCCGGATCCCCGAACGCGCCGAACCCGCATGCCTGGTGTTCGACGAAGCGCACTACATCAAGAATCCGGACGCCCAGCGAACCCGACGCTCCACGGCCCTCATCCACACATCGGAGCGAGCAGTCCTCCTGACCGGCACCCCGCTGGAGAACCGGATCGAGGAATTCCGCAATCTCGTCGGCTACCTCCGGCCAGACCTGTCGATCAGTGCCTCGGAAATCGCTCCTCGCCAGTTCCGGAAGCAGGTGGCCCCGGCCTACCTGCGACGCAATCAGGAAGACGTCCTCACCGAGCTCCCGGAGCGGTTCGAAGTCGACGAGTGGATGCCGATGTCCAGCGCGGACGAGCAGCACTACCGAGCGGCTGTCATCGAGGGCAACTTCATGGCCATGCGCCAGGCCGCGCTACGCGCCGGCGCCAAGTCCGAGAAGATGCAGCGCC
The DNA here is from genome assembly GCF_040608395.1 of Streptomyces sp. NPDC005181. Lineage (NCBI taxonomy): Bacteria > Bacillati > Actinomycetota > Actinomycetes > Kitasatosporales > Streptomycetaceae > Streptomyces > Streptomyces sp. NPDC005181. The sequence goes on along the minus strand of NZ_JBEXID010000064.1, from coordinate 12,609 downwards.
TCATCGACATCGTCCAGGAGGCAGAGGACAACGAGCGCAAGGTGCTGGTCTTCTCGTACTTCCGTGACGTCCTCGACGAAGTGGCGTCGGTCCTTCCGGGAAAAGTGTTCGGGCCACTTACCGGCTCCGTACCCGCCGCGAGGCGACAGAGCATGGTCGACGAGTTCTCCCAAGCCCGCCATGGGGCCGTCCTCGTCGCGCAGATCGTGGCAGGCGGCGTCGGTCTGAACATTCAGTCGGCATCGGTCGTCGTGATCTGCGAGCCCCAGCTCAAGCCGACGACCGAATGGCAAGCCATCGGCCGCTCCCACAGGATGGGGCAGCTGGAGTCGGTACAAGTACACCGCCTGCTCTCCGAAGAAGGCATCGACCAGCGCATCATTGAGATCCTGGCGCGCAAGAACCAACTCTTCGCGGAGTTTGCCCGCGTCTCCGAAACCGCCGACAGCGCCCCGGAAGCGTTCGATATCACGGACGCTGAGCTGGCGCGGGAGATCGTGGCGGCCGAGCGCGAACGCCTACTCACGGGCGGCTGACGGACGCGAGACACGGAGCCGACTGCGGTCGGCCGACCCAGGCGCCCTCATCTCTCTGACCGCCGCCAGAGCCACACTCCTCAACTTCTGCTCGGAAGGCCGCCATGAGCTGGGACGTGCTCCACTTCCACCTGCCCGACGACGTCACCTCGGTGCACGAGATCCCCGCTGACCACTCCCCGGACCCGCTCGGCCGGCGACACGATGCACTCGCGACTGTCACCCAGGCCGTTCCCGAAGCTGATCTCTCGGACCCCACCTGGGGCGAACTTTCCGGCCCCACTCGGTCAATCGAACTCAACATCGGCCCATAAGACCCAGTGGGCTCGATTATGCTCCACATCCGCGGCTCCGGCGACGACGTGCTGACACCCGCCTTCCGTCTGGCCGTTGACAATCGCCGCAGCGTCCCGTGCCGAGGCGCCGACGCCCGCGGACTGGGCCCGACCCTGCAACTACGACAACGACACCGCGAAGTTCTCCGCGGTCGTCCGCGACTGGGAACACCGGTTCGGCGCCCGTCCCGTCGCGGTCGGCTTTTCCACGCTGCACCTCAGCATCGGCGCGCCACCGGCGAACGAGCACGAGGCTATCCTGATCACGGCCGAGCACTTCGCCTTCTGCCCGGACAACATCTGGCAGGGCAGCAGGCCGTACATACTGCCCGCATACGCCGAGCGGATCACCGGGGCCCATCGCTGAGACTTCTGGTAGGACTGATCCGCCCCTCACTTCAGCAAACGATCACTCGGCAGCAGGCAGCGATCTTCAAGGGCTTCACGCATACCCCGTCAGCGATACTCGTGAACACCCAAGGCACCCAACCTGCATCCCCGCAACACGCTCCACGGGTTGTATAGGTTGCTAACCCTCGACTCCACCAACCTCCGTTAAGACAACCGTCAAGGTACTCGATCGCACCTTCCACGTGATGCGTCATCGAAAGATGTCGCGCAGAGCGGGAGCGAACATAGTTGCAGGTCAGCGCGGGTATACGGCCGCTCCGAGCACCCTTTCGGGCGTCTGGAGCGTCACAAACGGCCAGAGGAGCACTCCGGCCGCGCCGTAGCAGCGAGGTCTTCCAACAGCACATCGGCCACCAGCTCCTCGACCATGGCGATGCCGTGCTCCGCCATTACTTCAGCCAGCTCGGGATCCCACGGCGCTTCGGTAATGCGCCCGGGGTGAGGGCCGCGCGCGTTGCAGGCGACCGCGGCTCGGTAGTCCCCTGCCGTCATACGCCAGGGGTGCGCCCCCGTCTTGTCCAAGACGTATGCGGCGATGCGGATGCCCTCGCCATCGAAGTCACCGTGGTAACGAAGAGCGGCACCCCGGTCGACGAGTAGGCGCAGGAGCTGGATCGCGGCGCTGTTGGGCCAGCCGGACGTGCAGACGAGCGGCGGGCAGTCGGGGCCGAAGCGGCGAAGGGCGAGGGCCAAGATGCTGGGGTTCTCCACCACGTGGACGACGTGTGGGGCAAGGGCGGCGGGCAAGGTGAGCTCACCCGGGTTCCGGACGTGGGCGAGGGTCAGGCTGGCTGCCTGACCTGCCTCGGTGCACAGGCGGGCCACACGGGCAAGCAGGCCGTCGCCGACGAGGCGCAGTCCGCCGACGACGACGGTGGCGGACAGCTCGTCATCTGCGACGCCCGCTTGGGTCCACAGGGCGCGCCGTTCCGCTGCGGACTGCGGTGGAGTAGCGTCGTACAGGGTCGCTAGGGCGCGCAGGACGAGCGTGGAGAGAGGTGTGCCGTCGTCGAGAGCGTGCGCGTGGCCGTTCAGAACCCGGGCGGCGAAGACGGGCAAGGGTTCGGCCTGACCGGGGAGTTCGGCGAGCACCCTGAGCGCATCGGTGAGCAGCGTACGGGTACGTTCCGCCGAGCCGCCGACCAGGCCAGCGGCCCGACAGGAAGCGGCCCAATTGGCGAACACCGGCTGCGCCCGTAGCGTGTCATGACCGGCCAGCCAGGCCCACAGCCCTGAGCGTTCGTCGTCCTGGCGGCGCCGCTCGCCGGCTCTGTCGCCGAGCGGTCCGACGAGTGCGGTGACGACCTCTGGGACGGTACGGCCGGAGAGTTCGGTGACGGCTTCCTCCAAGCGGGCCAGAGCAACGGAGGGGCGGGGGTCCGGCAGGCGGTCGAGGCCGAGAAGATCGGCGAGGGCCTCCCGCTGGGGCTCGTCCAGCGGCCCGAGGCGTACACGCGCGACGGGGCGGCCAGAAGAGAGACGGTCGTGGACCGTCTGCCAGAGGGGGCGGAGTTCGGGGCGGCGCAGGGTGGCTTCGCCCGGTGCCGGTTCTGTGGCGGTCGTGGCGTCCGCGGCCGTCATTCCGCCTCCATGCCGGTGCCGTTCCAGACGAAGCGCGCGCTGGTGACGGCTTCGTCGTTGCCATCGGTGAGGAGTTGGTGGACGGCGATACCGGGCAGCTCGCGGTAGGTGCCCCACTCGTGGTCGGAGGTGATCATGAGGTCCAGGTCGAGTGCGGCGAGCAGGGCGAAGATTTGTCCTCGGTTGACGGTGTCGACGCCGACGAAGACCTCGTCGAGCAGGATCAGACGGGGCCCCAGGGGCACGTCCTCGTAGTGGGCGGCGACGGCGGCGAACAGCGGCAGGTGCAGGGCGATGGCCTTCTCCCCTCCCGAGAGAGCACCGTGCAGGCGCTTGGTCAGCGGCTGCCAGCCGTTTCCGTCCGCCCGGTCGAGACGGACGGTGAAGCTGTGCCAGGCGGTGTAGTCGAGCACCTCACCGAGGTGCTCCTCCCAGCTCGCGGCCGTGTCGCTGTTCTTGGCCTCCTCGATGCGGCCGCGGAAGAAGGCGTGCAGGGCCTCCCGGTCGGACTCGGTGACCCGGCCGGGGTCCTTCAGGAGCAGCTGGCGGGCAGTGCGGGTGCTGTCGGGGAGGTCTGGGCGGACGTCCCAGACGAGCTGGACCGCGACGTTGGAGGCGGTACGGACCCGCTCCAAGTGCCCGTTCATGTGCGCGACGAGTTCGCCGGCCCGGCGGATTCGGGCGGCGAGGTGACGACGGATGTCACCGGTAAGGATCTGGTCGAAGAGACGCCGCTCTGCGGTGCTGATGTCGCCACGGCTGCGGTCGCGTTCCTGGGTGAGCGTGGTGAGCAGGCCGGTCGCTCCGACGCGTACGCCATCCAGGGTGGCGGTGAAGAGCTGGACGTCATCGTCGGGCTCCAGAGCCAGGTCGGCACGGACACCAAGGTGTCCACGGGCCTCGTGGACGGCTTCGGAGAGGCGGGTCGCGGCGTCGCCGAGGTTCCGTAGCGCGTGCGGGAGCCCGGGCCACTGGGCCGCGGTGGCGCGGGCGGCCTCCAGAGTGGCCTTGGTGCCGTCCCCGAAGTCGAGTTCCGGTGCGATTCCGGCGTCCTCGGCCAGGCCGACGAGGCACAGGTGCCGGAACCGGTGTGCCGCGCCGTCCCGGGCCGCGACGGCCTTCTCCCGTCGCTCGGCGTCCTGGCTGCTCGTGGCTTTCAGTTCTCCGATGTGCCCTTCCAGGTCCACGAGGAGACGGTTCGCCCGCCGGGCGTCGTCCCGGCAGCGGTCCCGTTCGGCGCGCGCCTCCGCGACGCGAGCGACGATCTGTCGGTAGTCCTCTCCGACGGTCGCCTCCACCGCTTGCAGGCGCGCCGTCATCCCGACAGCCTTCGCCTCGGCGACGGCCGCGTCCCCGGCACTCTCGTCCGCGATGCGGCGGGACCGGTCTGCCTGCGTGGCCGTCTGCCGAGCCCGCTCGGCGGCGGTAGCCGCTGTAAGACGGGCATCGACCCAGCTGTCGGCGAGGTCGCGGAACCTCTCGATGTCGCCGGAGAGGCTCCGCAACCGGTCGCGGTCAGTGGGCAGTCCGTGTTCTGCCGCCCGGCGGCTCAGCATGCGCAGCGCGTCGGCCACCTCTGTCTCGCGCCGGGCGAGGTGCATGGTCGCGTCGCGTACGACCTCGTCCCTGGCGGCCACCACCTCCTCGGCCCGGTCCCAGTCCCGTCGGCGCGCGTCGAGTTCTCGGTGGTCGGGCCGGGCGGCCTGGTCAGCGTCCAGCCGGGCGGCTCGGGCATCGAGCTCGTACAGCTGGTCGTCGAGGGCAGCGAGGGCGGCGTCCGTCTCCTCGATACGCCCGGTCAGTTCGGCGATCCTGCGTTGCCGGGTCCGCTGCCGGGCGAGAGCACCGATGAAGGCGGGTTCCGGCTTGCTCCAGGTCCCGGTGGCCGGACCCAGGCGCCAGGCTCCTCCGGCGGAAACGGCAGCCTGGTGGCCGCTGGGAAGGGTGGTGCCGTAAGCAACGCCGACAAGGATTCGGGTCACGGTGTCGGCCGGTACGGGGATGTTCGCCTCTGGCCGCAGCACGTCGAGCAGGCTGAGCCCCGGGGCGGCTGCGGCCAGGGCGGCCTCGACACGGGTGTCGTGACCCGGCAGCGTGATCCCTTCAGAAGGGCTGACCCACGCATCAAGGAGACCCGAGGCCTCCAGTGCGGCTTCTACCGCTGCCTGGACGGCGACCGGAACGCCTTCGTGGAAGGCCACCAGCCGCCACAATGGTGCTCCCGCCGCCGTTGTGCGGACGGTGGTGCGAGTGAGCGGAGCGGGCGGCGGAAGGTCGCTCTCGCCGCTGAGCCGACGCACCTCCTCGTCAAGCCTGTCCCGCTCCTCCCCCAGACCTCGGTGTGCGGCTCGTACACCGACTCGCGCCGTGGTGATCCCCTGGTCCAGCGGTCGCGCGGCGGCATCGACCAACGCGCGCACATCTGCTTCGACCGCCGCCTTGGCCGCCAGTTCGCCGGGATCGGCGATGCTCAGCTCCGTGCAGTCCGCAGCCCAGGCCAGCAGCCGTTCCGCCTGCCCGGCGACGGCGTCGTCCCAGGCTCCGGCGGTCTCGTCCCTGTGAACGATCGCCTCCCCGAGCCTGGTGCGTGCCTCGTCCAGCAGGCCCTCAGCAGTGCCCCGGTCGCGCACCGCGCGGTCGTGCTCCTCGATCGCCTCGGTGATGTGGGTGACCTGCTCGCGTCGGGCGGTGACCGCGCCCCGGAGCAGTCGGCGGGCCCGGCGGGCTGCGTCCTCTCCCGGCGTACGAGCGATGGCACCGGAATTCTCGGGTCGTCGGCCGCCTGTCCCGTTCCCCAGGCCGTCGCTGAGAGGCGCCGCCGGTTTCACGTCGAGAATCGCCTCCACTTCGTGGTGGACGGATTCCATGCCCGAGGCCCGGGCCGACCGGTGTGCTTCGTCCGCGGCTTCACGCGCGTGCTCGTCGAAGGTGCGGGCGTGCCCCGCTGTCTCGTCGGCGAGCTTCCGGTCCTCCTCCGCTCCGGTCCTGGCGGACCGAGCGGTCATATGCCGCTCCTTGGCGGCTGCGACCAGGTCTGCGGTGTCGCGGCGGAGTCGGTCGAGCTCCTCCCCCTTCTGGTACGCGTCGCTCTCACGCAGTCCCTCGACGGTCTCGTCCAGGACGTGTGCCCGCAGCTCCTGTTCGTCGCGCAGGATCTGGGTCGACTCGCGTTCCGCGAGCGCCTCGTCGAGTTCCTCATCGCTCTGGCGGGCGGCGCGGGTGAGGTCGTCCATGTCGGTCGTCGCGGAGATCAGTCCGGCCGCACCGGCGCGCAGTACCCGGCGGGCGTAGGCGCGCTGCCGGGATGCGACGGTCTCGGCCGCTGCTACTTCGGCGTCGAGCCGGTCGAGGTGGTCGCGTTGCCGGTCCAGACGCTCGAAGCCCTCGGCGAGCTCGGTGATCTCTCCCTCACCGAGCGGGGGCAGGGCGCGGGACAGCAGGGTGGACAGCAGGGAAGGGTCGAGTCGTTCGGACAGCTTGGGCTGGCGCAGCTGGAGCAGCGCGGAGAGCAGCGATTCGTACCGCTGCTCCGCCATGCCTGCGAAGAGCGCGCGCCGGACAGCGGTGCGGTAGTCGGTGGCTGACGGGTACACCTCGCCTTGGTCGCGAAGAGCTTCGGCGAGAGCGGCCTTGGTCGGGGGCTGCCCCGCCTCGTTGACGAGTGGTACGCCGTCGGGGTGGGCGATCCGGGAGCCGGTGGTGAAGTACTCAGCGTGTGCCGTACTGGTGTGCACGCTCGCGTGCAGGCGAGCACCGCAGCCGAACCACTGTTCGGCGCCGTCGTCACCGACGCGGCGGAACTCCATCCACACGTACCCCACGCGCGTCTTGCCGGAGGCTCCCGCACCCAGCATGTTCCAGTGCATGGTTCGTTCCGAACCGCCGAACGTGGACAGGCGGTTGGGACGGAGGCTGGCGTCGAAGAGGAAGGGGAGCAGCAGTTCCAGGGCCTTGGACTTGCCGGAGCCGTTCTGACCACGCAGCAGCAGACGCCCCTGGTGGAAGGTGAAGGTCTCGTCGTAGTAGCGCCAGACGTTGAGGATGCCCGCGCGGTGGGGCTGCCAGCGGCTGCGGGTGGCGTCCGGCTCTCGAGCGGGCGGCAGCTCGGTGCTCTCCTCGGGTCGCCGCTGGAGGGGAAGCTCTGTCACGTTCACTGCGTGTCTCCTTCCGCGGCGACGCCGCTGGAAGCGGTAGTGCCTTCCGGGTCACTCTTCGGGCCCGGGCTCGTGGTCTCCGTCAGGCGGTAGCGGTATGCGGCCGGTCGTGCGACGACGCGGCCCCAAGCTCTGTCGGCCAGGCCGACGTCGAGCAGGACGCGTACGGCGTCGTCGGCCAGCCGTGCCGGACCATCCTCGGACTGGTACGCCTTGGCCCAGCCCGGGTAGCGACGCAGCTGATCGGCCCCGGCCTCGGCCAGTTGCTCGGACAGCAACCCTGCGGGAGTTGCGCAGAGTGGTTCGAGGAGAAGCAACGCGGCAACACGGGCGGTGGAAGTGTCGTCTGGGAAGCGGACGTCGGTGGCGATACCGTCCGGATCGACGAGGAGGAAGCCCTCGGCCCGTTCTTCCAAGAGGAAGCCGGCTTGTTCGACCGAGCGGCGCAGGATCTGGCGGCCGGTCAGGGAGGTGACGTACGCGAGCTCGTCCTCGGCAAGGTCGGCCCGGTACAGCACGGGGTCGTCGAAGAGGCGGCGGAGCACCGAGTGGCGTAGTTTCAGGTTGCGTTGGGCGTCCGTGGTGGCGCCCTCACCGGGCGACTCGTCGGCCGTCCCGTCGACGGCCGTGCCGCCGTAGCGGCGCTCCCGCACCAGGCCGGTGAGGAGGTCCTCGAACCGTGCGGGCACCTGGTCCGGGGGCACTGCGAGCCGGGAGGCGCCGACGGGCGCGGCCGGCAGCCGCATCAGCAGCGTGTTGTCCACCCGGTAGAGCACCTTCGCCTCCGCGGAGTCGGCGTACGCCTCGGTCGACCCGTCCACGGCGCGCAGCACGTCGTACGACTCCAGCAGCTTCAGGACGTCGACGAAAGCCATCCGCTCCGGCCGGTGCACCGGGTCGAATGCCGGGAGTGCTCGGTCGGCCGCCGTTGCCTGGACGACGCGGTCGGCGAGCATGCCGATGGTCGTCATCGGCATCAAGAGCAGCTCGGCCGCTGTGACGCAGAGCAGTACGTAGCGCCGACGGTCGAAGGGGGCCCGACCGGACCGTGCTCTGCGCGCCGGGCGGGAGCCGTCGGGATTCGCGCGGATCTTGGTGAGGCGGGCATACCCGCGACGGGGCTCCACGACCAGGCTCCAGCCGCACGTGTAGTCGAACCAACGAGCCAGCGGGTCACGACGACGTCGTACCAGTTCGAAACCGGTCGGGTCGGCGGCCTCGGTGAGCAGTGGACGGGCCAGGAGGAGGCGGATGGCACGGGCGACCTCCTCCCGTTCCGCGGAAGCCAGTTGGTTGGCGAGCGTGCTCATCCGGCCGTCTCCTGTCCCATGGCGGCGCGGACCGCCGGGAAAGCGGTCGCTCCGCCCGCGGTCATGATGTGGACGACGTAGTCCGGGCCTGCCAGAGTCCCCTTCGCGGTGTGCAATACGGCGGTACGCGCGTCGGGGGGCGGCGACAGCGCGACCTCCACCCTGCCGTCCCCGGTCGTGGCCCGGCGCAGACCGCCCGCGTCCGACGGGGCGTCCAGGGCCCGGCCCAACAGGTCCAGCAGGTGGTCGAAGACCGCCGGGTCCAGTGCGCCGAAGGAGGAGAGCCGCACAGGTCCGTCCGTCTCCAGCGCCTGCCAGGCGCGCGCGAGTTCCACCCGCTCCGCACGAGCCCGCTCGGCACGCTCGGCCCTCACGGCCGCCACGTCCCTCACTTTGCCGGTGCGCGTGAAGCGCTCCGTCCGTCCACTGGTCCGCAGCAGCGCCGACACCTCCACCGGCGGCGCCTCGGACCAGGAACGGGACGAGGAGATCAGCTCCGGGTCGGGGTGGGCGAGGTGGGCGTGGCGCGCCGATCCAAGACCGAAGGCCGTCGACCACAGCCGGTGCAGGTCGTCCTCCTCGGGAGCCGCCGCGAACCAGCGCGCCAGCTCCCGGAAGTCCTGTACCGCGCTGGAGGAGCGGCGCCGGGACTCGTTGATCCGCTCCAGGACCTGCAGGAGGGAGACGATGGCGCGCCGGGCGATGTCGTGCAGCTGCTCGATCCGGGGGCGCGTCCCGTCGTCCGGCAGGAACCAGGCCCGCAGGCCCGACCAGCGCGCCCGCCGGCTCTCCAGCCAGCCGGCCGCTGGGTCCTCCCCCGGCACCGGTGGTAGCTCTGCCCCCCGCAGGGCCCGCTGGCGCAGCACCGCGATGCCCTGCTCCTCCACGCGGGCCACGGCTGCAGCGACCGTCTCGCCGCGCCGGTCGAGATTGACCAGGAACTCCTGGAGGTACGCGACGGTGGCGGCCTTGACCTCACGGAACACGTCCAGGTCCACGCCCTCGGCGCGCAGGAGCCGCTGCAGCTGACCGTTGAAGGCCTTGGTGTTCTCCACCAGGGCCTCCAGATGGCCCTCCAGCTCCCGAACGGTGCTGAAGATCCGGCGGTCGGCCGCGGCGGGTTCACCGGACAGCACGGTCAGCTCGTCGAGCCGATCGGTGATCGCCTCGAGCACTGCGGTCTGCAGCGCCCCCGTCGAGGCCAGCACCTCCAGGGCGTGTCGCAGCCCTGCCAGCGCGGCCTCGCCCCGGCGGGTCAGCGAGTAGTGCAGGTTGCGCCGCTCATACTCCTCGGCCGTGCGGTAGTTCTCGGCGTGGTTGTGGACCACATCGAGGAGTTCCCACCCCACCAGCCGTTTCAGCGTGTCATGCAGTTCCTCGTCCTCGAGGTCCGCGATCCAGCCCACCGCACGCAGCCGCTCGCGTACGCCGTCGAGCGCGAGCGTGGTCTCCAGGTGTTCGCCTGCCACGCCGAAGGCCTCGAGGACGGCCCCGTTCAGGTCGGACTTCTCCCCCGTGGTGAACCGGAACATCTCCGGCGGAACCCTGCGCATGCTTGTACGTCCCCTTCCTCTGCCGCCACCCCTGCGGCACTTCGGTCCCTACGGTAGGGGGCAGCTCCGAATCCCGGTCTCGTGTCGTTGTCGTCACTGTGAAGGCTGTCATGGCCGGGGGCTACTCCGTGCTCTCGAACGGGTAGACAAGGCTCTGCGCGCCCCGGATGCCGGAGACCAGCACGTTGCCGCTCGGCCGGTAGGGCAGGTGCTTCAGCGGCTCCAGGATGATCTGTACGGTGACCGGCGCCGTTCCCGCCTCCAGGCCGGAGACGACCACGAGGAAGAAGGCGTCGCTCTCGATCGCCCGCTGGAACTCCGCGGGGGTGAGTTGGATCGTGTCCGGCTTGGCACCGCCGTACGTCTTGAGTTCGTAGAACCGGGCCAGCTCGTCCACCGCGTCCGCGCCCGGGCCGTGCTGGGGCCCTCAGGTCGCGCAGCTCGGTCTCGTCCAGCGCCAGAGCCCTGCGCACGAGGTCCAGCGCCGCCTTCTCCTGCTCCACGGTCGTGTAGGGACGTGCGGAGGTGCGCTGTTGAGGGGCGGCCGAGCCGGACCGGGGCTGTGGCAGGCCCGACGTGCCCTTCTTCGGGACCAGTGCCGGTCGCGGGCCCGGCCTCGGGCTGTGGTGCCGTGAGGTTCCCTCGATGCCTTGAGGCCCTCGGGCCCACCGCCCCGGTACCTTGGTGGGCCATCAACGTATCGGCATTCACACAGGTCAAAGCATCGGTGACGCTGGTTACCAGGCGTTGCAGCATTGTTGGCCGGTGTTAAGACTTTGCCGGGGCCCTGGTGCGCGGGGTGGCGGCCGGGCAGGCTACTTTGCTCGGATGAGTCTCCTTGATGATGTGGCCGAGCGCGACGGCTGGCGGTGCTGGGTGTGTGACGAAGCGGTCGACCCCGACGAGTCGGTGAACGACCCGCGGGGGCCCAGCGTCGACAGCCGGACTGCCGACCGGAAGGCCAAGGTCGCCGAGCGGCTCGCGCACCGCGGATGCAACACCCGCAAGGGCGCGGTCAAGGTGGTCATCGCCTGGCCGGACCGCCTGTACGTGGTCGAACCCGCGCCGCTGATCACCGTTGCCGGGAGGCTGGAGCGCAAGGGGGGACGCGAGATGGTGGGCCGTTGTCCGACCAGGCGGGACGCCCAAGAGGCGGCGGATTGGCTGGTGGACCGGTTCTCCCGACTGGTACCGGGGCTGCCGGTGACCGCCGACATCGAGCCGGGCGGCGGCCAGTTCCTCGTCATCCTGGCCACCGGCCGCCGCTGACCAGGGATCACCAGCGCACACTCGCGTCGAGCCGAACCGTCGGCCCACACCGACCTGTCCTGGCACGAGCTGACCCACATTGCTCGCCTGTGCCCAGCTACGGGTCGATGTCGCCGGTTGCCGCAGCCATGACGGGGGCCGAACCGGAAACACAGCGCGTGCTCCGCGGCCTGGATCCGCTCCCGCTCATCGGCCGGGATGTGGCTCTCCTCCCAGGCCCACGCGGCCTGGAGCACGTCCCGCTCCCGCCGCCACTCCTTCACGCCGAGACCCACGCCCTGTACGACAAGGGCGTCGGCATCGACCGTATCGCCAGCCAACTTCCCGTCGGGGCGTTTGCCGTCGGGGCGTTTGTGCAGCCAGCCGCGGTCAGCCAGCTTCCTCAGCTTCCCGCGCAGCGGCTGATGCAGCCCTCACCGCGCTGCCTCACCCTGACTAGAGCCGAAGAGCGTCGGTCAGCACTGGGAGCCCTCTGGGACATTCTGGGACTTCCGGCCGCGTCAACGAGCACGAGCGTGAAACAGCCGAGAGGCCATCTGCGCAGGTCAGCGGCGCGAATCCGCCCAGCGTCCCAGGTCACAGGGCCGCCCGGTCCCTTCCGCGACATCTGCCCCCGAAGCCAGGAGCGCTGCGTTCAGCGTCACCTGCCTTCGACGCTTCGGAATTTCCTCCGGGCAGCGATACGCAAGGATCTGAACTCGTTGTACAGTCGGTCGGCGGCCGATTCCGCCTTCATGGCGTTGTAGCGCCGAGCGGTGTTGTTCCGAAGGGCTTCAGCGGCCGCGTTGTCGATCAGCTCGCCCCATTCCCAGTCCACCGTGAACTCGCCGGGAGATCGCTCGTACCAGGCCGTGAGAACACGCAGCATCGCCCTGAAAGCCGATGTCTCCCAAGGGCGCGCTGGTGCGCGGAAGGAGTGTGTCCTCCAGCCACACCTCGGCCAGGTCCACCGTCAGGTCTCCTGATTCACGTGGAAAGCCTCGCTGGGCGTCTTCGACGATCGCGTGGGCGCCGATGTCATCCATGATGTGTGCACGGATGGCGTGTTCGCGCCGACTGTGGAAGTGCGGCCAGAGCAATTCTCGATCTGGATCGCGAGCCGAGGTAGAGGTGCCCGGGGGTTCTCTGTTCTGGATCTCCTTCAACTCGGCCCGAAGCCCGCGCATGGCGCTGAGGTATATCCGACCGTCGCGGACAGCCGGTTTGTCGGGGAGATTGTGGCCAGATGCCAGGTCTTCGACGGTGACGCTCCATGTGCCGCTGTCGGCCGGCTGATCGCCGGGAGCGGACGCATCTGCTGGCAGTATTGTCTCGGGATCCCCCCATCCAGGCCGAGCGTATGCCCGAGCGTCTCGACCAGGCCAACGCTAGTCCCATCCTCCGCACATGACCGGTTCGGATGAACTGATGATGTGGCCGGTACCTCGGCGGGATGTGGCTCGTTGGGTTCGACGTGCCGA
>NZ_JBEXID010000063.1:0-41158 GCF_040608395.1 Streptomyces sp. NPDC005181 | reverse complement strand
AACTTCCCGCACGGCATCGCGCAGGCCCTGTGGGCCGGCAAGCTCTACCACATCGACCTCAACGGCCAGTCCGGCATCAAGTACGACCAGGACCTCCGCTTCGGCGCCGGCGACCTGCGCCAGGCCTTCTGGCTCGTCGACCTCCTGGAGACCTCCGACTACGAAGGCCCGCGCCACTTCGACTTCAAGCCGGTACGCACCGACGGCATCGACGGAGTCTGGGAGTCCGCGAAGAACTGCATGCGCAACTACCTCATCCTCAAGGACCGCGCACTGGCCTTCCGCGCCGACCCGGACGTCCAGGAAGCACTGCACGCCTCCCGCCTCGACGAGCTCGCCCAGCCCACCGCCGAGGACGGCCTCAAGAGCCTGCTCGCCGACACCAGCGCCTACGAGGACTTCGACGTGACCGCCGCCGCCGAACGCTCCATGGCGTTCGAGGCACTCGACCAGCTCGCCATGGACCACCTGCTCGGCGTCCGCTGAGCCCACCGGGAGCCAGCGGTCCGCCGCCGGACACCCCGCCTCGCCCGGTACGGACCTGCCGACCCGTACCGGGGCGTACGAATCTCCTGGTCGGGACAGAGAGGTCCCGCCGGGCCGGCACCCCTCTCATGCAAGGGCACCCACGTGACAGCATCTTCCCCGGACGGCCTGCGCCATCGGCGCCGTCGTCGTAATCGGCGGGTCATCGTCCCGCTCACCGTTGTCTCCGCGATCGTCGCCGGCACAGCTCTCGCGGGTTGTGGCCAGCAGCGGGACGACAATGTGTACACCGTCCTGAACTCGTCGACCGACGACTCGTACCACAACTGGGACGCCGCCACCCTGTCGCGGTGCAGCAAGAAGCTCGGCGTCACCATCGAGCAGCAGAGCGTTCCGGCCGCGCAGGTCATGACGAAGTCCCTGCGGATGGCCTCCTCGAAGTCGCTCCCGGACATCATCCAGTTCGACGGCTCCGAGATGCCGACCTTCGCCGAGACCGGCGGGCTGAAGGACCTCACGAAGCTGGGCGTCTCCACCGACGACATCCCCCAGGGCATCGTCGACTACGGCTCGTACAAGGGCACCTATTACGGCGCGGCGCGCACGGTGAACACCCTCGCGCTGTTCTACAACAAGGACGTCCTGGACAAGGCCGGCCTGGAGGTGCCCACCACCTGGGCCGAGATGCAGGAGAGCGCGAAGAAGCTCACCCGGGGCAGCCGGTACGGCATCGCCCTGAGCGCGGGCGGCGCGGAGGACGGCGTCTACCAGTTCACGCCGTTCATGTGGTCCAACGGCGGAAACGAGACCGACCTCGGCAGCAAGCAGGTCGTCGAGGCGCTGGACTACTGGAAGGCGCTGCTCAAGGACGGCTCGCTGTCCAAGTCCACGGTCAACTGGACGCAGGCGGACGTCAACGACCAGTTCATGGCCGGCAACGCAGCCATGATGATCAACGGTCCCTGGCAGGTCGAGACCCTCAACACCAAGAAGGGGCTCAACTGGGGCATCGCACAGATCCCCGTCCCCGAGACCGGCGACGACTCGGTCGGTCCGCTGGGCGGCGGCATGCTGACCGTCCCGGACATCGATGACACCGCCCGGGAGAAGACCTCCGCCCGCATCATCAACTGCATGACCAGCGAGCAGGAAGAGATCACCTACGCGCTGAACAGCTGGATGATCCCGGCCAACCAGAAAGCCGCCGACACCTGGCGCAAGAAGGTTCCCGAGCTGAGCTCGCTGGCCGACCAGGTGGCCACCGCCCGGTCCCGCACCGCCAAGCTCGGCGCGGGCTGGTCCTCGGTGTCGCTCGCTCTGCAGAGCGCCTTCCAGGCCGCTCTCACCGGCCAGTCCAGCGAGAGCGTCCTCGAGCACGCACAGCAGCGTGTCGAGAGCGGGAACTGAGGTAACTGAACATGTCGACCACCACTGCTCCCGCGCCCGTCGCGCCCGTCGCCACGAGCAAGAAGACTCCTGACCCGCTGAGGGCCAGGCGCCGCAGAAAGCTCTCCCAGTGGGGCTTCCTCGCCCCCGCGGTCGTCTTCATGCTGCTGTTCTTCGGCTACCCGCTCGTCCGTAACGTCGTGATGAGCTTCCAGGACTACTCGCCGTCCACCTTCTTCACCGGTAAGGCCCCGTTCAACGGGTTCGACAACTGGAAGAATGTCTTCGAGAACGACCTGTTCGGCAAGGCTCTCCGGCAGACCATCCTCTTCACCATCGGTTCGCTGATCGGCCAGTTCTGCATCGGTCTGGCGCTGGCGGTGTTCTTCACCAAGCGGTTCCCGCTGGGCGGGGTGCTCCGCTCACTGATCCTGCTGCCGTGGCTGGTCCCGATGGTCGTCTCCGGCATCGTCTGGCGGCGCATCCTCGACCAGGACACCGGTGTCCTCAACTCCTTCCTCGGCGTCTTCGGCCTCGGTGACACCCCCTGGCTGACCAGCACGAGCATGGCCCTGGTCTCCGTCGTCCTGGTCAACATCTGGATCGGCATCCCGTTCAACATGGTGATCCTCTACGGCGGACTCCAAGAGGTCCCCAAGGCGCTGTACGAGGCCGCGGCGCTCGACGGTGCCTCCGCCTGGCGGACCTTCCGGTCCATCACCCTGCCGCTGCTCAAGCCCGTCATCACCGTGGTCCTGGTGCTCGGCTTCATGTCGACCGTCAAAATCCTCGACCTGATCCTGGCCCTCACCGACGGCGGACCCGCCGATTCCACGCAGACCCTGGGCACCCTGACGTACCAGAACTCCTTCGTCTCGCTGGACTTCGGAGCCGGTGCTGTGGTCGGCAACATCCTGATCCTTATCTCCGCCGTCTTCGCGGTGTTCTACCTGCGGGCCAACCGCAACGAGGGGAAGTGACCGGCATGGCGACCATCACCCACACCCCCGCTGTCCCGTCGCAGGCCGGCCGGAACAAGCCGAAGCGCCGCTGGGGCTCCATGATCGCGGGCCTCGTCATCCTCTGCGTGATGCTCTTCCCGCTCTACTGGATGATCAACACCGCGCTGCAGCCCGAGTCCGGGCTGCTGGAAGTGGATGCGATCCCGCACAGCCTGGACCTGTCCGGCTTCAGCTCGGCCCTCAGCGAGCAGGGCACCAATCTGCTGACCTCACTGGCCGTCGCGCTCGGCGCCGTCGTCATCTGTCTGGCCATCTCCGCGCCCGCCGCCTACGCGCTTGCCCAGTTCAAGCTGCCGGGCACCAAGATGATCGTCTTCGGCACGCTCATCACCCAGATGGTCCCGGGCATCGTCATCGCCAACGCCCTCTACAGCGCGTACGTGGACCTCGGTCTGGTCAACTCGTACTTCGGCCTGATGCTGGCGGACGCCTCGCTGGGCATCCCGTTCGCGATCGTGCTGATGCGCTCGTTCATGGTGGCCATCCCGCGCGAGGTCATCGAAGCCGCCGAGGTCGACGGTGCGGGACGCTTCCGTACCTTCGTCCAGGTCGTGCTGCCGATGAGCCGCAACTCGCTGATCACCGCCGGTCTGTTCTCGTTCCTGTACGCGTGGAGCGACTTCATGTTCGCCCTCACGCTGAACACCACCGACGACGTCAAGCCGATCACGCTGGGCATCTACCAGTACATAGGCGCGCACGTCGGTGACTGGGGTTCCGTCATGGCCGCGGCCGTGCTGTCCGCGATCCCCGCGGCGATCCTGCTCGTCCTCGCCCAGAAGTACATCGCTGCCGGTATCTCCGGTGGCTCCGTCAAGTAAGGTCCGTCATGAGTGAGTTCCCCGCCTTCCCACCCGGATTCGTCTTCGGCGCGGCCACGGCCTCGTACCAGATCGAGGGCGCCGCGCAGGAGGACGGCCGCGGCCCCTCCATCTGGGACACCTACAGCCACACGCCGGGTAAGACGGACGGCGGCGACACAGGTGACGTGGCCTGCGACCACTACCACCGCTACCCCGAGGACATCGCGCTCATTCGCGACCTGGGCGTGGATTCGTACCGCTTCTCCGTCGCCTGGCCGCGGATCCAGCCCGACGGCAGCGGGCCGGCCAACCGGAAGGGCCTGGACTTCTACTCCCGGCTCGTCGACTCGCTGCTCGAAGCGGGCATCGAACCGGCCGCCACCCTCTACCACTGGGACCTGCCCCAGGCGCTGGAGGACCGCGGCGGATGGCGGGTGCGGGACACCGCGGAGCGGTTCGGCGAGTACACGTCGATCGTCGCCGAGCACCTCGGCGACCGGGTGCCGCGCTGGATCACGCTCAACGAGCCCTGGTGCAGCGCCTTCCTCGGCTACTCCGTGGGCCGGCACGCGCCGGGTGCCAAGGAGGGCACCGGGGCACTGGCAGCCGCGCATCATCTGCTCGTCGGTCACGGCCTGGCGATGAAGGCGCTGCGCGCCGCGGGGGTCCGCGAGGCGGGGATCACGCTCAACCTGGACCGCAATGTCCCCGCCACCGAATCGGACGCCGATCTTGCCGCCGTCGTCCGTGCCGACACCCAGCACAACCTGGTGTGGACCGAGCCGATCCTCGGGGGCCGCTACCCGGCGACCGATGAGGTGACCTGGGGCGAACTGATCACGGCGCAGGACTTCCGCCGTGAGGGCGACCTGGAGCTGATCTCCCAGCCGCTGGACTTCCTGGGAATCAACTACTACCGGCCCATCGTGGTCGCCGCCGCCCCGTACCGCGAGGCGGACCCGGCGCTCCGGGTTGCCACGGACAACCGGTACACCGAGACGGACTACCCGGGTGTCCGGCACACGGCGATGGGCTGGCCGGTCGTCCCCGAGTCCTTCACCGATCTGCTGACCGCGCTGAAGGAGACGTACGGTGACGCCCTGCCGCCGGTGCACATCACCGAGAACGGCTCCGCCGAGTTCGACACCGTCGACCCGGACGGTGCCGTCCACGACACCGACCGGGTGAGCTACCTGCACAGTCACCTCACGGCCCTGAAGGCGGCGATGGACGCCGGTGTCGACGTACGCGGCTACTACGTCTGGTCGCTGCTGGACAACTTCGAGTGGGCGCTGGGCTATGCGAAGCGGTTCGGGATCATCCGGGTCGACTACGACACCCAGGAGCGGACCCCGAAGGACAGCTACCGCTGGTATCAGCAGCTGATCGCCGCGCACAGGTCGTGAAGGATGTCCTCATGTGCCGGTCAGGCTCTGGTATCCAGCCTGTCCGGCACATGAGGACAGAAACACCGCGCTCTCCGCCCTGCATTCGCCGCCGGGCCCTGGGACACCCGATCGGAGCACCGGTGAACCGGTGAATTCCGAGGTGTCACCGCCAGTCGTACGGGCTGTTCATGGTGGCAGGCTCCACCATCGAGTCAACCGGCCGGGACGGAGAACCGATGGCGCAGGACCTGCAGGAAGCCGCGTCGGCCGAGCCGGTGGCCAACAAGCGCATCAATGCCGGCGTGAGGCTCATGGGCTGGCTGACGACCACGGATCACAAGGTCATCGGCAATCTCTACATGGTCACCGCGTTCGGCTTCTTTCTGCTGGCCGGAGTGATGGCCATGCTGATGCGAGCGGAGCTGGCCCGGCCAGGACTTCAGATCGTCAGCGCAGAACAGTACAATCAGCTGTTCACCATCCACGGCACCGTCATGATGCTGCTGTTCGCCACACCGATGTTCGGCGGCTTCGCGAACGCCATCATGCCGCTGCAGATCGGCGCGCCCGATGTCGCCTTCCCCCGCCTCAACGCCCTCACCTACTGGCTCTTCCTCTTCGGCGGAATCATGGTGGTGTCCGGATTCGTGGTGCCCGGCGGCGCGGCACACTTCGGCTGGTTCGCCTACGCCCCGCTGAACAGTGCCGTCTTCTCGCCCGGCGCCGGCGGAGACCTCTGGACCATGGGCCTCGTGCTGTCGGGGATCAGTACGACCCTGGCATCGGTCAACTTCATCACGACGATCGTCTGTCTGCGCGCCCCGGGTATGACCATGTTCCGGATGCCGATCTTCACCTGGAACGTTCTGTTCACCTCGATCCTCGCGCTGCTCGCGTTCCCGGTGCTCGCTGCCACGCTGCTGGCCCTCGAAGCCGACCGGAAGTTCGGGGCGCATGTGTACGACTCCGCCAACGGCGGGGCGCTGCTGTGGCAGCACCTGTTCTGGTTCTTCGGGCATCCCGAGGTCTACATCGTCGCGTTGCCCTTCTTCGGAGTGGTGAGCGAGATCATTCCCGCGTTCAGCCGGAAGCCGATGTTCGGGTATTTCGGGATGGTGATGGCCACGGTCAGCATCACCATGCTCTCAGCGGTTGTCTGGGCTCATCACATGTTCGCTACGGGAGCCGTTCTCCTGCCGTTCTTCTCGGCCATGTCGTTCCTCATCGCCGTGCCCACCGGTGTCAAGTTCTTCAACTGGATCGGCACCATGTGGCACGGCAGTATCACGTTCGAGACACCCATGCTGTGGGCGATGGGCTTCCTCGTGACCTTTCTCCTCGGCGGCCTCAGTGGGGTGCTGATCGCCTCGCCCCCGCTTGACTTCCACCTCACCGATTCGTACTTCATCGTCGCCCACCTCCATTACGTACTGTTCGGAACAGTGGTCTTCGCGATGTTCGGCGGCTTCTACTTCTGGTGGCCCAAGTTCACCGGACGCATGCTGGACGAGCGCATCGGACGTATCCATTTCTGGACCTTGTTCCTCGGCTTTCAGCTGACCTTCCTCGTCCAGCACTGGCTGGGGGAGGCCGGAATGCCTCGCCGTTACGCCGACTATCTTGCGGCGGACGGCTTCACCTTGCTCAATACGCTCTCGTCCGTCGGCTCCTTTGTGCTGGGCCTGTCGACGCTGCCGTTCCTGTACAACGTGTGGCGCACCAGTCATTACGCACCCAAGGTCGAGGTGGACGACCCGTGGGGGTTCGGCCGTTCCCTGGAGTGGGCGACCTCCTGCCCACCCCCGAGGCACAATTTCCGGGCACTGCCCCGCGTACGTTCCGACTCGCCGGCCTTCGACCTGAACCACCCCCTGACGCCGGAGAAGGTGCTGGGCCCCGGCCGCGGCGGGTCCCACTCCACTTCGGGCGCTGAAGAGGAGTCGGGCGAGTGAAGACCGAGGCCATTCTCTTCGCCGGAGTCGCGGGCTTCTTTCTCGTGACCGATGTTCTCTACGCCGTGTGGTCCCGGGATCCGACAGGCACGGCGGCTCTCACCGTCTCGTCCCTCATGGCCTTGCTGGTCACGTTCTTCTTCGCCACCAACTACCGGAGGAAGGGACTGCGCCCCGAGGACCGCAGGGAGGGGCACATCCATGAGCGGTCCGGTCCGGTGGGCTTCTTTTCTCCGCAGAGCATCTGGCCGTCGCTGACAGCCACGGGGGCGGCCCTGCTCGCTCTCGGTGTGGTGTTCGGTCTGTGGCTCTTCCTGATCGGGCTGGGCGTGGTCCTGGCGGGGGTGTTCGGAATGGTCTTCCAGTACGTGCGTGCGCAGGGCTGAGGGCAGTTCTCAGTCCTCGGGCTCGCGGACCGGATCCGGCGGCGCCGTCCGCTCCGCGATCCGCGACCGTTGCTCGTCCGTGGCGGGCAGTTCCACGCGGTCCCCGTAGTACCAGCCGCTCAGTACGGTCCGAAGCCGTCGCCGACGCGAGATCGAGCCCTCGGCGGGGAGCTCCAAGGGCGTCGGGACGTCACGCATCAGGATGCGGTAGCGGGCTGTCGGGCTCAGGCCACGGTGGCTCTCCGAGAGGTCGCCGTTCACCGACTGGGTCACTTGGCCGGTCTCCTCGCCCTCGGTCAGCCGGCGCCGGTCCCGCATCTGAAGGGCGAGGCAGAGGCATTTGGTCAGCGCGAAGGCCAGCAGCGGCGCGGCGATCAGCGCGATTCTGAGGATCCAGGTCATGGCCTCGACCGAAACCCTGAACGAGAAGGCGACGACGTCGTTGCCGCCGGCGACCAGGAGAACGGCGTAGAAGACGACGGCCGCCACACCGAGCCCCGTACGGGTCGGCCGGTTGCGCGGCCGGTCGCACAGATGGTGCTCCACGCGGTCGCCCGTCACCCACTTCTCGAAGAAGGGATAGAGGAACAGCACGGTGAAGACCACACCTGGCAGCACGATCGTCGGAATGAACACATTCCACATAATGGTGTGGCCGGCGATGTTGGTCTCCCATGGCGGCATCAGCCGGAGCGCGCCCTCCAGGAACCCGACATACCAGTCCGGCTGCGCGTTACCGGACACCTGGTCGGCGCGGTAGGGGCCGTAGTTCCATACGGGGTTGATCTGGGCGAGCCCGCCCAGCAAGGCCAGTACGCCGAACACCATGAAGAAGAAGCCGGTGGTCTTCGCGGTGAAGTGAGGGAACGCCGGTGAGCCGACGGCATTCTTGTTGGTCTTCCCCTGACCCGCCCAGTGGGTGTGTTTGAGATGGACCACCAGGATGAGATGAGCGGTGATCAGCGCCACGATCAGGCCGGGCACGAGCAGGACATGCACGGCGTACAGGCGGGGGATCACCGCATCGCCCGGAAACTGTCCTCCGAAGACGAACAGCTCCAGGTACGTTCCCACGACAGGGATCGACCCCATGATGGTGGCCGCCGTCCTCAGGCCCGTACCGGACAGCAGGTCGTCGGGCAGTGAGTAGCCCGCGAATCCTTCGAGGAGCGCGAGTACGAACAGGGTAACGCCCACGATCCAGTTGGCCTCCCGCGGTTTACGGAAAGCGCCGGTGAAGAAAATCCGCAGCAAATGGACGGCGATCGCGGCGACGAACACCAGTGCCGCCCAATGGTGGATCTGACGGATCAGCAGGCCTCCGCGCACGGCGAAGCTGATGTCGAGGGTGGTGGTGTAGGCCTGCGTCATCCTCACGCCCTGAAGGGGCGCATAGGAGCCGGTGTAGACACTCTCCATCATGCTCGGGTCGAAGAACAGGGTGAGGTACACGCCGGTGAGGACCAGGACCACGAAGGAGTAGAGAGCGATCTCGCCGAGGAGAAAAGACCAGTGGTCGGGAAAGGCCTTGCGCAGCAACTGCCTGGCCAGCTCGCTGACGGGCAGGCGCTCATCCAGCGCAGCGTATCCACTGACCGCCGCCCGCCCGACCTGGTTCTTCGGCTGCGCCTTATGTCTCCGCAGGGACATGCACCACTCTCCCGTCGGTCTCCCTTCCGCCACCCGCCCCTTATTGTTCCGGTTCGCCCTTTACGGGCAACGCATTACTCGAAGGGATTACGCAGAATCGCGGTATCGGCACCTGATCGGCCGACCGGGCCCCGACATGTCGGCTGGGGCCGCGCGGGTGCGTCGGGCCCGCCCCGTCGGCGATGTGCGGGGCCTGCCGCCGCACGGGAGGACGCGCCTCGCCTCGTCGCCCTCGACGCCATGACTCCGTTCGCCCGACCGGCGCTCTCCATAGGCGGTTGGCGGAACCCTGAACGTCGGCGACTCCTCTCACAGCCGGCGCCGTCCCCGCGAACATCCGGTCCGTGACAGATGATGCCCCCGTGACCACTGGGTGAGCCGCCTGCTGTTCGCCGCCCTCCTCCGCACGCCTGGCAGCGCGTGTGCTCCACATGGCCGATCGAAATTGACCATTTTTGCCCGGTACTTGCAGAGTTGCGCCCAGAGCCGGCCTGCTGCCCAGTGCTGTGGAGGACTGATCCATGCCCGACCGACTGGCCGTCGGCCCGCGAGTGACGCAGATGCGGCTCTCCGGTGCCGACGACGCGTACGGCCGCCCGCTTCCCTGGCTGGCGGCCGTCGCCGCCGCTTTTGCTCTCGTCCAGTTGGTGCTGGTGGTGCCCGGCTCGGGACTCGGCTGGGACGAGACCGTCTACGTCAGCCAGGTCAGCCGGGATGTCCCCGCCGCGTTCTTCAGTGCGCCCCGGGCCCGGGGAATTTCGTATCTGGTCGCGCCCGTGGCCGCGTTGACCTCCTCCACTGCTGCGCTGCACGCGTATCTGGCGCTGTGCTCCGCAGGCGGACTCTTCCTCGCCTTGTGGGTCTGGCGTCGTCTCCTGCCACCCGGGGTTCTCGCCGGCGCGGGCGCGATGTTCGCCGGGCTGTGGATCACCCTGTACTACGGCCCGATGGCGATGCCCAACCTGTGGTGCGCCCTGGGGTCGCTGGCCGCCGTGGGCTGCTTCCTACGAGCCGTCAGGGACAGGACGGACGGAATGGCGCTCGTCGGCCTCGCCGCCGGCGTGATCCTGGTCGCCCTCATGCGGCCGCCGGACGCCTGCTACCTGGTCCTGCCTCTGGCCGTGGCAGCACTGGCGGTCCCGGGCTGGCGACGTCCGGCCGTGCTGGTGGTGCTCGTGGTCGCCCTTCTCCTCGGCACCGCACCGTGGATCATCGAAGCCCACCTGCACTACGGCGGCGTTGCCGCCAGGTTGCACCGTGCCAGCGAGATTCAGGGCGGGCTGGGCCGGCATCTCGCCATTGACGATCAGATTCGAGCCCTGGACGGGCGGACCCTGTGCCGCCCGTGCGACGTGCCCTGGAAACACCCGGTCACCGCGGCGTGGTGGTTCGCGCTGCCGCTGCTCACGGCGGGCGGCATCCTCGCCGCCCGCGCGCGCCGCTCTGCCGCCGTCCTCGCGACCCTGGTCGCGGCGTCCATGGCGACGCCCTACCTGTTCATGATCGACTACGCGGCCCCCCGGTTCCTGCTTCCCACCTACGCCCTGCTGGCGATTCCCGTCGCCGAGTGCCTGCGCGGCCTGTTCACCTCCGCCCGCCCCGCATGGCGGCCGACGGTCGCCGTGTTGCTCGCGTTCGCCCTGGCCGGTCACTTCGCCGTCCAGTACTGGGTACTCGGCCATGTCGTCGCCCGCAGCCGCGTGGCGCGGCAGGAGTACACGGCGATCGCCGACCAGCTGCACCTTCTGGGAGTAGGCCCGCCCTGCGTGGTCACCGGTTTCGACGCGGTGCCGATCGGCTACTACGCCGGCTGCGCGTCGCGACAGATCGGCGGCCACGACGCGAGCATCACAACCGACGGCCTGCGCGCGGCAGCGCGTCGCACACCTGTCGCGGTGATCGTGGCTCCCGGGCACAAGCCACCCGCCTACGCCCGTGCCTGGCGGCCCGACTCCCTGCCACCGCTGCGCGGGGACGCAGGCCTCTCCGTCTACGTGTCGCCCGCCGAACAACGGGACCGCACCACGGCAGAAGGGCTGTCCCCCTGACGCAGGCCCCTGGCGCCGGCCTGCACGCGCCCTATGTGCCGTAACAGCGCTCGGTCATGTTCAAACCCGTCCGCGCAGGGCTTCCGCGTCCAGAGCACGCAGCATGCGGGGCGTGTCCACCACAGCCTCTGCCGCAGCCGCCCCGTAGGCACTCGTCCTCCCCACACTCTCCCCCGGCGCATCCGTCTCCGCTCCGCGTCAACCGGAACTCGGTCAGCACCTTGGACGAGCCGCTGACGGGGCGCCGGGTACTGGTGCGCGGCGGTGCCCATGCCGATGCCGCGGCAGCTCGCACCCGCATCGTCTGGGCGGATCCGCGGCAGTCAACCTGACCGCCAGTGTCGCCGACATCGTGCTCCTGCCGGGTGGAGAGAACTACCTGCGACCGCCCGGAACCTCGTGACCCCCGACCGGCCGTCCCGTACGCGCCGTACCTGAACGACATCACCGGCTGCGACTTCCCCGGCCTCGCCCCCCTCTGCTGCGACTGCCCGGCCGCGGCGACCGAGCAGGCCCGGTCGCACTTCCCCGACGACTCAACTCGACTGCCGTCGAGGCGCGTTACTTGCGCCGAGCCGTTGAGCCCCCCCATCCCCTTCGCGGCTGCGAACGCGGTGACACAGCCGCGCCGTTGGCGCCGACGCCCTGGATGTTCCGTCTCCTTTTCCGCGGCACCTCACACCTTTTGATGAATCATTAGAAAGTTTCGGAGATTCGTACCGAACCTCTGGACAGTCCCCCACGCGGCGCCCTAATCTCTCGGCCCACCGAGACATGCGTTTCGTCCCGGTAACACCGCAGCCGATCGGCGTTCCCTCGAACGCACTTCACCTCACGAGTCTTTCCACGTCTCTCCCCCCATGGCCGGGCCACCGCCCGTCGCGAGGCACCGCGCGATCGCTGTCACAGCGGTCGTCGCTCACGCACCGTTTCAGCACCCCGTCGAAACACGGGGAAACCGGCCGGGTCACCGACTCTGCCGTGACCGCAGCGGAAGGGAAGCGACATGAAGATTCTTACGTTCATCGCCACGGCCTCACTGGTGACATCCGGGAGCCTGGTGGCTCTCTCCGGCTCCGCCCAGGCCGCGCTCTACACCACCTGTGTCGGTGACGGCGGGGCCGTGACCGTCAGCAACGACCTGGTCGTACCGGCCGGGAAGTCCTGCACCCTCACCGGCACAAAAGTCAAGGGCACGGTGACGGTCGAGGCCGGAGCCGACCTCGTGGCGGCGGGCGCCACCTTCAACGGCGCGGTCACCGTCGAGGAGAACGCCTATCTCGACCTCACCGACACCACCGTCAAGGGCGCGCTGACCACCAATTCCGCCTTCGGCGCGCACCTGGACAAGAGCAACCTCAAGGAGGTCGACGCCACCGAGGGATTCGTCTACGTGGTCGACTCGACGCTCGGCGGGAACGTCCGCACCGAGGCCGGCGAGCTGTACGTCTCCGGCAGCACCCTCAACGGCTCGCTGACGGGTCACGGAAACCAGTACAGCGACGTGTACGACACCACCGTCAAGGGAGCGCTCACCGTCAACGGGAACACCCTCGGCGGCGTGTTCTGCGCCAGCGAGGTGTACGGCGCCGCGAAGTACGCGGGCAACGCCGACAACCTCCAGCTCGGCGGCGAGGGCCTGATCGGATCCTGCGCGGGCGCCTCGTACTTCGGCGGCAACCTGGCGGTCACCGACAACACCGCGAAGGCCGTACTCGACAACGCGATCGTACGCGGCGGGCTCACCGCGACCGGCAACGACCCCGTCCTGGTCGTGGGCGAGTTGGCGCGAATCCGGGGCGCCGTCACCGGAGAGACCGCCGCCGCCGGCGCGTCGTCCTCCCGCTCGGCCAAGGAGGCGGCGCCCCAGGACCGTGCTGCCGACCTCGCCGGGAAGGCCGCCGCCCGCGCCGCCGCGGCGCGGGCCGACGCCCACGAGGCGGGCAAGTCCCGCCTCTGACGCCGAGCGGCACAGTCAGCGGTACACGCGGCGACACCGGCAGGTGACGGCGGCCGCCCCCGTCGCGAACCTCCGCACCGCGCGGCGGTTCCCCTCCCGTCGCCAACCAACCACCCACCCACCCACGCTCGTTCCGCTGTGTTCCGGAGTCCGTGGATCCGCCATCGCGGCGCGCACTGCCGAGCGGCAGCCCGGCCGCGCGCCCCGATCCGTACCTTCTTCTCCTCATTCCCCAGGAGTGACCGTGAGTCATATTCACAAGTCCTTCGACCGTAGGGACTTCCTGCGCGCCACCGCCGGCACCACCGTGGCCATCGCCGCCGCCTCTGTCACCGGGGCCGCCGCAACCTCCGCCGCCGCCGCGCCGAGCAGTCTGTCCATCCCCAAGGACCGCATCGGCATCCAGCTCTACAGCATCCGCGACAAGGTCAGTGCGCTCGGCTTCGCTGTCGTCCTTCCCGAACTGGCCCGGATCGGCTACAAGGAGATCGAGTTCGCCGGATACACCCAGTCCACCTCCATCCTGGGCCGGCAGATCACTCTCCCGGAGATCCGCAAGCTGCTCGACAACCACGGACTGCGCGCCGTCGGCAGCCACGTCGGCATCGGCAATCTGCGCACCAACCTCCAGGCCGAGCTGGACGCCGCGCAGATCCTCGGGATGCCGCACGTGGGCACCGCCAACGCGCCCTCGAACGTCAACACCGTCGCGGGCTACCGCGCCGCCGCCGACGAGTTCAACGTCTGGGGCGCCGCGGCGACCGCGCGTGGCCTGAAGCTCTACCAGCACAACTACGCAGGCGAGTTCGCGTTCGCCACCGACCAGCCGTCGGTCCGGCTGTACGACGTGTTCCTCAAGAACACCGACCCGCGCCATGTCTATCTGGAGCTGGACATCTACTGGGCGTACGTGGGCCAGTACCGCTGGCCCGGATTCGACCCCGCCGCGTACGTGCGCAACCAGCCCTACCGCTACCCGCTGTTCCACATGAAGGACGGCGACGCCAACGCAGCGAACGCCAACGGCTTCGACATAGTCGAGTTCGGTGCCGGTGACCTTCCGTACGAGAGGTTCGTCCGCGACATCGGGCCGCGCGCCTCACACATCGGCATCTGGGAGCAGGACACCGCCCCCAACACCCAGCCCAATCCGCCGGGTTCGCTCGGCGC
The DNA here is from genome assembly GCF_040608395.1 of Streptomyces sp. NPDC005181. Classification (NCBI taxonomy): domain Bacteria; kingdom Bacillati; phylum Actinomycetota; class Actinomycetes; order Kitasatosporales; family Streptomycetaceae; genus Streptomyces; species Streptomyces sp. NPDC005181. The sequence goes on along the minus strand of NZ_JBEXID010000063.1, from coordinate 26,907 downwards.
GGCGGAGCGCAGCTTCACGGCGCTCAAGGGGCTCCTCGGCTGAGAGGGCCCCGAAGAAGAGAGGCGCCTCCGCGCGGGGGCGCCTCCGTGTCCGCTCCTTACCGCCAGCGATCGAGGAGACGCATCACCGTGCACCGCACCCTGAGACGCCTGATCACGGGGGTCCTGCTCGTGGCACTGCCCGCGCTGGGCGGTATGGCCCTCGCGCCCGCCGCCCAGGCGCACCCGGGCCACGAACACGCCCTGGACTGGTCCAACTACGAGAAAGTCACTCTGACGAAGGACACCGGCGAGCCGATCGATCTCGCCGTACTGCCCGACAACCGCGTTCTGCACACCGCCCGGAACGGCGACGTGCGGCTCACCGACCCCGGCACCGGTGTCACGAAGGTCGTCAACCACGTCGACGTGTACCAGAACTCCGAGATGGGGTTGCAGACAGTCACGCTCGACCCGGACTTCGCCACCAACAAGTGGGTCTACCTGTACTACTCGCCGCCGCTGAACACCCCGGCCGGCTCCGCCCCGCTCCAACTGCCCGCTGGGCAGAACGACTCGTACTGGAAGCAGTGGGAGGGGTACGACACCCTCACCCGATTCAAGTGGACCGGCGACAAGCTCGACCTCTCCACCGCGCAGGAGATCATCCGGGTCGACACCACCCGCGGCCAGTGCTGCCACGTCGCCGGTGACGTGGACTTCGACGGGGAGGGGAACCTCTACCTCGCGACCGGCGGCAACACCCCGGCGTCGGGCCCGAACGTCAACGGCTACACGCCGATCAACGACGCGGCCGGCTACAACCCGGGGCTCGACGAGCGCCGCGGCTCGGGCAACACCAACGACCTGCGGGGCAAGATCCTGCGGATCGACGTCCAGGAGGACGGCAGTTACACCATCCCGGAGGGGAACCTCTTCGAGCCTGGCACGGCCAAGACCCGTCCCGAGATCTTCGTGATGGGCCTGCGCAATCCCTTCCGGCTGGCTGTGGACCGCGAGACCGACGCCGTGATGTGGGGCGACTACGGACCCGACGCCGGTACCGCCGACCCGAACCGCGGGCCGATGGGATACGTCGAGTGGCAGACCACGACCAAGGCCATGAACAGCGGCTGGCCGTTCTGCACGGGTGACAACAGCAAGCCCTACCGGGACTTCGACTTCGCCACCCTCACGCCCGGCCCCGCCTTCGACTGCGCGGCGCCGGTCAACGACTCCCGCTGGAACACCGGCCTGACCGAGCTGCCCGCGCCTGTGCCGGCCACGCTCTGGTACGGCGACCGGGACACCGACCAGCCGTGGCCCGAGCTGACCGCCTTCCGCGGTCCCGGCGGTCCCGGCGGTCAGGCCCCGATGGGCGGTCCGGTCTACCACTACGACGCGGACAACCCCTCACCGGGCAAGTTCCCCGAGTACTGGGACGGCAAGGCGTTCTTCGCGGAGTTCTCCCAGGACTACGTCGCCGCGTTCACGCTCGACGGGCCGGACGGTCCCGTGAGCAAGCTGGAGAACGTCCTGCCCAACAGCGAGCGTTCGCAGAACGGCATCCCGCAGTGGGACAACCCGATGGACCTGGAGTTCGGCCCGGACGGCGCGCTCTACGTCCTCGACTACGGCGACGGCTTCTTCCGGCAGAATCCCGACGCGGGTCTCTACCGGATCGACTACGCCGAGGGCAACAAGGCACCCACCGCCGTGATCAAGGCCGACAAGACGTCCGGCCAGGCCCCGCTGGAGGTCTCGTTCAGCGCCACCGGCTCCAGTGACCCGGAGAACGGCGACCTCACCTACCAGTGGGACCTCGACGGCGACGGCACCTTCGACGCCACCGGGCCCACGGCCAGCCGTACGTATCCGGAGAACGGGCAGTTCCAGGCCCGGCTGAAGGTCTCCGACCCGCAGGGCAAGTTCGGCCTGTCGAGCCGTCAGATCACGGTGGGCAACACGGCGCCGACGGTACGGATCACCTCGCCGCCCGACGGCGGGTTCTTCAACTGGGGCGACGCCGTGCCGTACGGCATAGCCGTCGAGGACCCGGAGGACGGCACCACGCCGGACTGCGCCAAGGCCGCCTGGACCTTCGGTCTCGGGCACAATCAGCACGGGCACCCGGTCAACAGCGGCACCGGCTGCACGGGCGGCGTCGCGACCCCGACCGACGCGGGACACGGTGACACCGAGAACGTCTTCGGCGTCCTTGGGATCACCTACACCGACAAGGGCGCGGGCGGCGTTCCACCGGCGACCGGTGACGCCCAGGTGGTGCTCAACCCGGCCGTCATGCAGGCCGAGCACTACGACTCGGCGGAGGGCGTCACGATCACGGACGACACCACGGCGTCCGGACAGCGCAAGCTGACCTCCTTCGACGCGGGTGACTGGATCGCGTACGACCCGGTGTCGTTCGCCGGGATCACCGGGGTGAAGACCCGTGCCAGTGGCGCCGGCACCCTGGCGCTGCGCTGGGGCGCGGCCGACGCCGAGCCGTTCGCCACCGTGTCGGTTCCGGCCGAAGAGGGCTGGCAGTCCATCACCACCTCGCTTCCGAACGCCCCTTCGGGGAGCAGTGAGGTCTTCGTCACCAGCTCCGGCGGTGTCGAGCTGGACTCGATGACCTTCCAGGGTGCGGGCGTCGCGGACAAGACCGCGCCCAAGGTCAACGCCACGCTCAACCCGCCCCGACCCAACGGTGACGACGGCTGGTACACCAGCAACGTGTCGCTCGCGGTCTCGGCGACCGACAACGGGACGGTCGCCAGCCGTCAGTACTCGGTCGACGGCGGGACGACGTGGCAGTCGGCCAACGCGGCCGTCACCCTGTCCAATGAGGGTGCCACGAACGTCCGTTACCGGGCGACCGACAACGGCGGCAACGTCTCCGAGGTGGGTTCGCTCACCGTACGGATCGACCGCACCGGTCCCACGGTGGCGGTGAACGGTCTCGACGCCGACGGCGTCTACGGGGACTCCAAGCGCCCGACGCCGGTCTTCTCGGCACAGGACGCGGTGTCCGGCGGGGCCACCGTGACGGCCACGCTGGACGGCAAGTCCGTCACCTCCGGCCAGGCGCTGGAGCTGTGGCGGCTGCCGCTCGGGAACCATGACCTCACGGTCAGGGCCCGGGACCAGGCCGGCAACACCAGCACGAAGACGGTGGCCTTCACGACCCGTACCTCCTACGCGGACATCCGCGCGCTGATCACCCAACTGCGGGCCGACGGCCTGATCACGGCGCAGGGACAGCAGCGGCTGACTGTACGGCTCGCCCAGGCCGAGGCGCACGCCGACGCGGGCCGCACCAGTCAGGCCACGGCCGTGCTGGAATCGTTCGCCGGCTACACGTCCGACACCGCCCTGGTGCCGGACAGCGCGGCGGGCGCGGCCCTGGCACGGAGCGCGCGGGCGCTGAAGGGAGGGGCCACCGGCTGACGCCGGGACGGACGCAGCTGCCCCGCTGTCACCGGCGGGGCAGTTCTGTGCCCGGACTCTGTGACAGGGGCCTGCTTCCGGGCGGTGGGGGCCCCGCCGGGGGGAGCTCCGTCAACGATGCGGCAACTTTCGGCGTTCTGTGAAAAAGTTGCCGGAAGCCGCCCGCGCCCCTGCGGCCCCGCGAGCTCGAGCCCTGCCGGGCGATACGGTGCCCGGCCCCGTACCGCCCCCGCGACAACTCCCGAAAGCTGTCCAAGGGCGTCCAGAGGAAGTGAGTCCGTGAACATCCAGTACCGCGTGTTGAGTCTACTGCGTGACAACGGCCCGTTGTCCCGCGCCCAACTCGCGGACCGGCTGGAGGTCCCGCGCCCGCGGCTGCTCGGCGAACTCGACCGCATGGTCGCCGCCGGGCGGGTCCGTGAGGCGGGCCCCGCCGCGTCGCGCGGCGGGCGGCGCTCCACCCTCGTCCAGCTCGACCCCGGTGTGCGCTTCGCCGCCGTCGATCTGGGCGCCAGCTCCGTCGACATCGAGATCACCGACGGCGCGCTCACACCGGTGGCCTCCTGTTCCGAACCGGCAGACATCCGCTCCGGACCGGTCGCCGTGCTCGGGCGCGTCAGTGAACTCCTGCGCGCGATGGCCGACCAGGGGCACTACACGCGGCTCGACGCAATCGGCATCGGCCTGCCGGGGCCGGTCAGCTTCCGGGAGGGCGTACCCGTCTCGCCGCCGATCATGGTGGGCTGGAACCGCTTTCCGGTACGCGACACCCTCGCCCGCGCGCATGGCTGCCCCGTCGTGGTCGACAACGACGTCAACGTGATGTCCCTCGGGGAGCAGCACAGCGGAGTCGCGAGGACCGTCGACCATCTCCTTTTCGTGAAGATCGGCAGCGGTATAGGCTCCGGCATGCAGCACCACGGCCGTATCTACCGGGGCGCGGAGGGGTGCGCCGGCGACATCGGACACGTCCAAGTCGAGGCCGAGGCGGACGGGCCTGTCTGCTCCTGCGGGAACACCGGCTGCCTGGAGGCGTACTTCGGCGGGGTGGCTCTGTCCAGGGACGCCACGGAGGCCGCGAAGTCCGGCCAGTCGCCCGCCCTTGCCGAACGGCTCGCCGAGCGGGGGGTATTGACCGCCCTGGATGTCGCGGAGTGCGCGGACGGCGGCGACAGCACGAGCGTCAACCTGGTCCGGGCCGGCGGCCACCGGGTCGGGCAGGTCCTCGCCACGCTGGTCAGCTTCATGAACCCGTCGATGATCGTGATCGGCGGCGGTCTGACCGGGCTCGGCTATCCCCTGCTCGCCGAGATCCGCAGCGTCGTGTACAAACGCTCACTTCCCCTGGCCACCGGCAATCTGCCGATCGTCATGTCCGAACTCGGCCCCCGCGCGGGGGTCGTGGGCGCCGCGCTCCTGGCAAGCGAACTCGCGTACGGTGAGGCGTCGGTGGCTGGGGACGTCGGGAGAGGAGAGGCCACCGGATAGAGCACTCTCCAGCACTGCGGCCCAGAACCTCGCATCCGCCGTGGTTACCGCACTGGCCGGGGCCCTCATGGTGACTCTCCTCGGATCCGGCGTCGTCCAGGCCCGTCCAACGGTCGGACGTCATCTCAGATCCACCCCAGGACAGGCTGGAACAGGCCGTCCGCAGCACTGCGATGAATGCCCCCCGCCTCCTGTAGGAGGGCGTGAAACGGCTGCTCAGCCAACAGGGCGTGTGGTCCTGGGCGCCATCCTCCTGATTCGACGCGGACGCGTAGACCGCTCGGGCGTAGGCTTCGCTCAGCATGGACGCGGCGGGGGGCGGAGCACATGACGGCTGAGTCAACACAGAGGTGGGGGTCGACCCTCGATTCGGTCGTGGTGTACGCGCAGGGCGCGGTCTGCCGACGCCTGGCCCGGGGCAGCGTGTCGCCTGACGGGCGGGTGCGGGTGACGGGACTGCCCCGCTCGCTGGACCCGGGCTCGCTGCGGACCCGTGTCCTGGGCGCCCCCGGGGTGCGCGTCACCGAGGCCCGGGTGGAAGTCGAGGCCGAGCCGCTCGGCACGGGCACACCCGACGAGTTGCGGCGCGAGGTCGAGCGGCTGAGCGACGAGTACGCGGCGGCGCAGGGACGCCGGGACCGACAGTTGAGCCTGATCGAGGAGGTCAGGGCTCTCCACCCGGTCCCACCTGCCCGCAGGCGCGAGGACCCGCACCGCCGCACCCCGGTCGACGCCTGGCTGGAGCTCGCCGACTTCGTCGACGAGCGGCTGGCGGGACTGCACAACCGCCTCGTCGAGTTGGAGGAGTCACTGCGCAACGTCGAGCACGAGCTCACCGTCGCCGCCGACAGGCTCGCCCGCGCCTCCACCGACGCGCCGTCAGCGCACGTGGAGACCACGGTCTGCGCGGTCCTGACCCTCGACGGCACCGGTGGTGCGGAGGTGGAGCTGGAGCTGGAATACGGGGTGCCGGGCGCCGTCTGGGTGCCGGCCTACCGTCTCACTTACTGTCAGGGCGACGGCAGCGGCTGCCTGGTGCTGCGCGCCTCGGTCGCCCAGCGGACCGGCGAGGACTGGACCGGCGTGCGCATAGCCCTGGCCACCGCCGATCTTCGACGCCGCACCGACCTGCCGAGGCTCCGCTCGATCCGGATCGGACGCAGTCAGCCCGCCCCCGCGCCTTCCGGCTGGCGCGAGCCCCCGGCCGGGCTCGTCGACCTGTTCTGCGGGTACGACGCGGCAGGCCCCGGCCCGGCCACGGCCGCCGCACCCGCGGCTGTCCGGGCCGGCTCCGCGCCCATGGGTGTCGCGGGCGGCTCCGCGTCCGGTCCCGTTCCGCCACCGCCGCCGGCACCGCAAAGCTACGGCGGTCCGCCGGCCGCAGTCCCGGTGCCCGGCGGCGCAGACGGCGCTCCCCCGGAAGTCTTCGGCGGCGGGATGCCCGCCCTCGCGCAGCCGGCCGGGTCGCGACCGGGCGACGGGTCGCGTACCGGCGGCAGGTCCTTCGCGGGTGCCCCCGCCGCCATGGCGCCCGCGGCTCCTGGCCGGGCTGCGCCGCCACCCCCTCCGGCACCGGTAGCCGGTCCGCCGCAGCCGAGCGGCGCCGAGCTCGACTATGCCGCCCTTGTCCTGTGCGGCCCCGACGAGCAGGGCGGTCGCAGAGGCCGGCTGTTTCCCGAGTCTCCCTTCGACCCGGTGGCGGCCGAGTACCGCCGCCGCGCCGAAGCGGTGGCCGCGCTGCCGTTGCCCGGACAGGCCGTACGGCCCCGCGAGTCGGCGGCTTCCTTCGACCACCGCTTCGATGCCACCGCCCGCGCCGACATTCCGTCGGACGGCACCTGGCACACCGTCACCGTCGGCGAGATCCCGGTCGGCCTGCGTACCGAGTACCTCTGCGTGCCGTCCGTTGAGCAGACCGTGTACGCGACGTTGGTGCTCTCCAACGCCACCGACCAGGCACTGCTGGCCGGCCCGGTGGAGGTCACCGTCGACGACGACTTCCTACTGACCGCCGCACTGCCCACGCTTGCCCCCGGCGGTGTCCGCCGGGTGGGGCTCGGGCCGGCCGAGGTCATCCGGGTCACCCACCGTACGAACCTGCACGAGTCGACCTCGGGTCTGCGCAACAACACCACGGTGCTCGACCACCGCGTCCACGTGGAGCTGGCCAACCTGCTCGCGAGGCCCGTCACCGTGGAAGTCCGCGAGCGGGTGCCGGTCACCTCCGAACCGGACGTCCGGATCGAGGAACGGGCGGACTGGACCGTACCCGAGGAAGGCACGGGGCCCGATCGACATGCGCCGGGCACCCGCGTCTGGCGACTGGACCTGCCCGCAGGCGCCACTGCCGCCTTCGACGGCGGCTACGAGATCCGCATCCCGACCGGCAAGGCCCTGGTCGGCGGCAACCGCAGGAGCTGACACACCCCATGTCCACGGCCCCGAAGCCGATCGCCCTCCCCGTCACTGCCGTCACGTGCCTCGAGGATCGCGCCCACATCGAGCGCGCCGTCGTGCTCGACCTGGAGGCCGGGGTCCAGCGGCTGCGTCTCGGGCCGGTCAGTGCGCTGGCCGTCGACCGGACTCTCCATGCCGAGCTGACCGCCGATCACCCCGCGACCGCGCTCGACGTGCGGATCGTCCGCAGCTGGGAGCCGCGCGGGCCGCTGCCGTCCACCGACGACGACTCCGCCCTGCGCCACCGCGTACACACCCTCGAAGAGGAGCGGCTGGCCCTGGGGCGGCGACGCGACCGGCTGCATGCCCGCCTTGACCTGCTCGGCCGCCTCGCCGCCGATCTGCTGCGGGAGATCGGCGAAGGCGCCGGCTCCGGGGAGACCGAACGGCCCCGCTGGGCCCGCGAACTGGACCGGGTGGACGACGAACGCGACGTGCACGGCGAACAACTCCGCACCGTGGAGGCCCGGCTGGCCGCCCTCGCTGTCGAACTCGGAGAAGCCCAGCGGGCCATGCGTCTCTCCGAGGAGGAGTCCGCCGAGCTGATCGGCCATATCGAGTTGACCGTGGAGACCGCGGTCGCCGGGCCGGTCGGGCTGCGCCTGAGCCACCTCACCCCGTGTGCGCTGTGGCGGCCCGCCTACCGGGCCGTGCTCGGCGGGGACTCCCTGACACTGGAGACCGACGCGATGGTCTGGCAGCGCACCGGTGAGGACTGGTCGGACGTACGGCTGACATTGTCGACGGCCCGCTCGGCGCTGGCCACCGATCCGCCACGGCTGGGCGAGGACCGGCTGACGCTCAAGGACCGCTCCGCAGCGGAGCGCCGCACGGTCGACGTCGAGCTGCGCGAGGAGGAGATCGGAGCCCTCGGCCCGGCCCCGGTGCTCGGGCTGCCGGGGGTGGACGACGGCGGCGAGGCGCGGGTGTTGAGATCCCCCGCGCCGGTCTCGGTGCCCGGTGACGGCCGCGCCCACCGAGTGCTGCTCTCCGCATTCACCACGGCCGCGCCCAGTGAGTACGCCTGCTCACCGGAGTTGTCCCCCCTGGTCACCCAGGTGGTGCGGTTCGACAACGTGTCCGGCCACGCGCTGCTCGCCGGGCCCGTGGACCTGGTCCGCGGCAGCGGATTCAGCGGCCGCGGCACGCTGGACCTCACTGCCCCCGGCGCCCCCGTTGAGCTGGCCTTCGGCAGCTGCGACGACTACAGGGTGGTCCGGCATGCCGAGGAGTCCCGCGACTCCGCCGGTATCACCCAGCGGACCGTGGTCACCCGCACGGTCCGGCTGCACCTGTCCCGGTTCTCCGCCCCCGGGGAGCACGACGAGCGGGTGGTCGTCCTTCGGGAGCGGATCCCGGTCTCCGAGGTCTCGGCGGTGGAGATACGCCTGCACAAGGATTCATGCTCCCCGGCGCCCGACGTGGTCGACGCCGAGGGCATCGCCCGCTGGGACGTCACCCTCCCGCCCGGCAGCCGCCGTACGGTCACCCTGGTCTACGAGCTGTCGGCGAGCGCCAAAGTCACCGGGCTCTGAGTTCGGAGGGCCGCTGCACGCCCGCTGGTGCAGGCCTGGTCTTGGCTCCCGCCCCAGCCGGCAAAGCCCACCCATCCGCCGCTCTCGCCGCGCCCACGCGTCAGCGCCTATCGGACCAAGATCCGGACCATCCATGGACCAGTTACGCCTTCAGCCACGGTGATTCCCTCCGTTTGCGCACGTGCCAATACGCCGGCTGTACCTCACAACGGGCACGGCGAGTCCGTCTTCGCCTTCGACGACAAGATCTGCCCCAGCTGCCGACCGGGGTGGGGCGAAGAGCCTTCCACCGACCTGCCCGGCCTGACCTGGTTCACCACCCTCGGCTACGGAGCCCGGCTGCTCAGCGGCCTGCTGTCCCGGCCCGCAGCTTGGCGATGCTGGTCGGCCTGGTCACCGCCACCATGCTCACGATGGGCCGGCTGCTGCCGGCCGGCGCCTGACCGCCCCGCGTTCCGCACCGCTTTGCGCTCGGCAAGCCCCATCGCCCCCGGGGCGCGCATCATCAAAGGAGGGGAGACCATCGACGAGGAGTGGCGATGAGGTTGTCGTTCCTTGAACCCCTCTACGCGGAGCCGGGCCCGTTCGCCTCCGTGTACCTGGACACCTCCCGAGACGTCGAGCATCCCGAGCGAGCGATCGCCCTGCGCTGGCGGCGGCTGCGCGAGAGTCTGTCCCGTCAGGGCTCGGACCGGGCGCTGCTGAACGTACTGGAGGAGGTGGTCGGCGCCGACACAGAGGTGCCGGGGGTGCACGGTCAGGCCATCTTCGCCGCCCACGGCACGCTCGTCCTGGACGGGGAGCTGCCCAGGCCGCCCGAACACGACTCCGCGCGCTACAGCACCCTGCCGGACGCGATGCCCCTGGTCACCCAGCACGTTCCGGAGATCCCCTACATGGCCGTAGTCGTCCACTACGGCGGCCTTCCGACCGCCGAGACCCACGGCTGGGTAACTCTGGAGGCGGAGACCGGCACCTGGCCCGCGTCCACCGTCACCCCGGGTGAGCGGCTGCACCGCAGGGTCGCGGTGGCGACCTGGCATCGTACCTCCCTCCGGCTCGGCCACCGGCTGGACGAACGGGCGCGGCGCGCCCATGCCGACGCCGTCGTCGTGGGCGGGGACGAGTGGGCGTGCAACGTACTGATCCGCCGCCTGCCGCACACCCTGCGGGACAAGGTCGTACGCGTGGGCGGCCGGACCCCCACCGACACCGGACGCGCCCTCTTGGAGCCGCAGCTCGACAGCGTCTTCCGCGGCCGCATGGCCGCGCACGACCGGGAACTCGTGGACATCTTCATCGGCCGACGTGCCCTGGACGGACCCATGACGGAGGGGCTGGCCGCCACCGTCGCCGCCCTCCAGCGCGGCCAGGTCGCGGCACTGCTGCTGAACCGGCCGCCAGGGTCTTCGCTGCGGCTCTGGGTGGGCTCCCAGCCCACCCAGCTCGCCCTGACCGAGGCGGAGCTGATGTCCTTCGGCGTGCGGGCCCCGCGCGAGGAACGCGCCGACGAGGCCCTCGTCCGGGCCCTCGTCGGCACCGGTGCCGAGCTGGTCGTCGTACCGGAGAGCGAGCTGAGGCTGCACGAGGGCGTGGGCGCCCTGCTGCGGTACACCGACCCGGGGACCCCGTCCTGACGCCGGCGCGCTGCGCCCCCCGGATCACGGGTCGCCCCGTGCGCCCGACCGCCCCGGATCGCGCCGCGCGCGGAACGTGCCGACACTGGGCTGGAGCGGCAGCGCGGCGGATGAGCGGCGGATGGGGCACATGGACAGGAGCAGGAGCGGCGCGGAGGAGACGGACGTCTCGATCACCCCGCCCAAGACCTGGGCGGCAGGCGTGCCGGCGGTGGCCAACGCGCTGCGGTACTCCCTGGAACAGACGACGGTCCGCCGTACGGCGCTGACGCTGCTCAACCTCAAGCAGCCCAAGGGCTTCGACTGCCCGGGCTGCGCCTGGCCGGAACCGGACCCCGCTCACCGGCACCGCAACGAGTACTGCGAGAGCGGCGCCAAGCACGTGAGCGACAAGGTGACGTCACGACGGATCACGGCCGGGTTCTTCCGGGAGCACTCGGTCTCCGAGCTGGCCGAACGATCCGCCCGGTGGCTCAACCAGCAGGGCCGGCTCACCGAGCCGATGGCCAAGCGGCCCGGCTCGGACCACTACGAACCCATCGGCTGGGACGCGGCCCCGCGGTCCGATGGGCCATGAAGGGACCCCCGAGGACCTGGTCCGCGCGGCCCACGCCGTGGGCGTGACCGACGACCGTCTCCTGGAGGCCGTACGGAGCATCCCCCGGGCGGATTTCGTCCCCGCGGACGAGGTGGCATCCGCGTACCGGGACACGCCCGTTCCGCTCCCCCACGGCCAGGTGACCACCCAGCCCTCGCTGATCGCCATGATGGTCTCCGCTCTCGGCCTCACCGGAGACGAACAGGTCCTGGAGGTCGGGACCGGATACGGCTGGCAGACCGCGCTGCTGGCCCGCTTGGCCGCGTACGTCGTCAGCATCGAGCGCTGGCCCGACCTGGTCGACGAGGCCCGCCTGCGGCTGGCCGGGCAGGGCGTCGGCAATGCCGAGGTCGTACTCGGCGACGGGACCCTCGGGATGCCGACCCGTGCCCCGTACGACGCCGTCATCGTCTGCGCCGCCTTCCCGCGAGTGCCTGAGCCGCTCGTGGATCAGCTCCGCACCGGTGGCCGGCTCGTCCAGCCGATCGGGCAGGGCGGGCAGGAGCGCGTCGAGCTGTACGAGCGGCGGGCCCGTGGCCTGGTGCACCGCAGGACGGTCATCGCGGCCCGGTTCGTCCGGCTGTACGGCGCCCATGGCTACGAGCAGCGGTGACGCGTCAGCGCTGATAGGTCCCGACCAGGGTGCCGGAGGCCAGCTCCCTGCCCTTCAGGGCACGGTGCACGTCTTCGGCGCCCGGGTGGTCGTGCAGCGGCAGCGGCTCGAACAGGGCGTACAGGCGGAAGAAGTAGCGGTGCGGCCCGTGCCCCGCTGGAGGCATCGGCCCTCCCCAGCCCACGCGGCCGAAGCCGTTGGGCCACGGCAGGCCCCCCTGAGGCTTCTGGCCCTCCGCCGCCCCGGTGGTCCTCGGATCGATGCCGGTCACCAGCCAGTGCAGGAAGGTCGTCCCCGGCGCGTCCGGGTCCTCGCACAGGAGCACCAGCTCCGTGGCCTCGTGGGGCACCCCCGACCAGGTCAGGGGCGGTGAGATGTTCTCACCCTCCCCGCTGTACCGACGAGGGATCACCGTTTTGTCGTCGAACGCGGTGCTGCTGAGTTCAATTCCGCTCATGCGCGCCGCCATACCCGCAACGGCGGCACCGGCACCGGTCCGCACCCCAAATCCCCCGTTCGGCCGAGCCCACCCGGGCCGCCTCCGGAAGCGGGGGTGAAGATGGCAGTGTGCCGACAAGGATCCTGCTCGAGGGCCGCCCTGGCTCGGGCAAGACGACCGCCCTCCGTCGACTGGCCGCGCTGCTGCCCACTCACGCGGCCACCGGCTTCACTACGGAGGAGATCCGGCAATCCGGCGCCCGCGTCGGTTTCGCCCTGGAGACCCTGGCAGGCCGGCGGGAGGTGCTCGCCCATGTCGACCTGCCCGGTCCGCCACGGGTAGGGAAATACGGCGTCGACCTGGGCGTCATGGAAGGACTGGCGCTGCCGTCGCTTCGGTCGGCAGCAACCGAGGAGGCAACAGGGCGGCTGGTGCTCATCGACGAGCTGGGGCGGATGGAACTGGCGTGCACGGCGTTCCGGCACGCGGTCGACGCGCTGTTCGTCACAGAGGTCGACGTCGTCGCCACGGTCCACACGCACCGCGATCCGTTCACCGACGCCCTCAAGCGGCGCACCGACATCGAGGTCGTCCAGCTCACTCCGGCAAACCGGGACGTCCTGCCGGGGGAGCTCGCGGCCCGGCTGCAGCAGCCCCGGACGCACGGGAGGCCTCCCTCTCACGGATGAGAGACCGGCCTCCGACCTGCTGAAAGCAGAGTCGGGGCGACAGGATGCGAAGTCGCCCGGTCGGTGCGACCGGCGGCGCCCACTACCAAGGGTCAGCGCCTGCCCACCGAGTACGCGGCCGGCACCGCCTCCACCACCCGGTTCGGCACCCGTCCCTCCTCGGCCGCCCTGCTGTGCCGCCCGGCACCCCAGGGGGCGTCTCAAGGACGGCGGCGATGCCCTGCGCCAGGTATGGGATCCGGTGCCCGGAGACACCCGCGATGTTGATGCGCCCCGAGTTCGTGCCGTAGATGCCGAACTGCCCGCGCAGCCGGCGCATCTGGTCCGGCATGAGCGGCAGCATCGAGAACATGCCCTTCTGCCGTACGAGCGACGTCGCCTGCTCCTCGTGGCCGAGCGCGCGGAGATGGGCGACCAGGTCCGCGCGGTTGGCCGTGATCCGATGGCGCATGCCATCGAGTTCCCCCAGCCACGCGGGCGCGGGAACTCGACGGCCGTCGGGGTGCACCACCGCGGGCGGGTAGTGGCCGGCGGAGGCCGGCGTGCAGCATCGCTCGACCGGGTCGTAGACCGCGTACAGGCAGGTGGTCCCGGTGACGGTGCCGCCGGTCGGCGGGGAGCCGGAGGAACCGTCCTCTCTCCGCGCCGGCGGGTCGGTAGGACCGAACTCGCCCCGCCCCACGCGATGTGATCCGCCACCAAGATCCGGACCACCCACGGACCAGACCCGTCACGTCATTCAACCCGCAGCTCCGGCACGGTGGTTGGGCCGCACGGTCGGGAGCCTGGGGGTGCCAGGAAGGCCCCGGACGATCCTCTCCGGACGATCCTCTATCGCCGGGCGCGCAGTGCCTCCCACTGCGCTGCGGCGCCGTCCAGCAGCATCTCCAGGGCGGTGGGATAGGCGCTGTCGACCATGCGGGTCGCCAGGAGGGGCGCCGCCTCGGCGATCCGGGGGTGTGTGGTGCGCGGCAGGCGGGCGTACGTCGAGCGCCACATGTCCTCGTCGGCTCTGAGACTTTCGCGTGGCAGAGCCAGCGAGGCGGCGTCGAGCGCGGCGAAGGCCAGGGTCTGGTCGATGAAGGCCTGGTAGATCCGTACCGTGTCCGGCAAGGGGAACCCCGCCGTGCGAAGTACGTCAAGGATGGCCTCGTCGGCCGCCAGCTCGTGGGCCCGGCCGGTGACCCGGTTCGCTGTCAGCAGTGCCGCCTGCGGATGCCCGACGTATACGGCGTGGATGCGCAACCCGAGGCCGCGCAGATCCGACCGCCACTCCCCCGTGGGCCGCCAGCCCTGCAGGGCCTGCCCGATGAGGGCGTCGCCGATGGCAAGGGTCAGATCGTCCATGCCGCGGAAGTACCGGTAGAGGGTGCTGGGGTCGGCGTCCAGGGCCAGGCCGAGACGGCGGGCGGTGAGTCCCGCGCTGCCGTGCTCACGCAGCATCCGCAGGGCGGTCTCGAGAATCAGTTGCTCGGACAGCACGGTGCCGCTCCTGGTGGGACGGCGGCGCCGCCGTTTCTCCTCGGGCACCACAGCTTTCGCCACCGCCGCCTCCTCACCCCCGGTCCTTATGCCAACACCATTGACCTTATCCGAGCACGCGGCGTTGGATCTCCCGGCAGGGGCGGCCGCACCTCCGGTCCGCGCGGTCACGCCCCGTCTCCAGAGAGGAAGTCCGTGTCATGCGTGTTCTGCTTGTGGGAGCCGGCGGTGTGGGCACCGCGATCACCCGGATCGCGGCCCGGCGCCCGTTCTTCGACGAGATGGTCGTGGCCGACTACGACCTGAGCCGGGCCGAGGCGGCGGTCGCTGCCCTCGCGGGTGCCGCGGGCCGCTTCCGTGCCGAGCACGTCGACGCGTCCGATCAGGCGGCGGTGACGGCGCTGCTGACGCGGCACGGGTGCGACGTCCTGCTCAATGCCACCGACCCTCGGTTCGTGATGCCCCTCTTCCAGGCGGCGCTCGCGGCCGGCGCAACCTACCTCGACATGGCGATGTCTCTGTCGCGCCCGCACTCCGATCGCCCGTACGAGGAGTGCGGGGTCATGCTCGGCGACACGCAGTTCGCGCAGGCCGCCGACTGGGAGAAGGCGGGCGCGCTGGCCCTCATCGGCATGGGTGTGGAGCCGGGGCTGTCCGATGTCTTCGCGCGGTACGCAGCCGACGAACTCTTCGACGAGATCGACGAGATCGGCATCCGCGACGGCGCGAACCTCACCGTCGACGGCTACGAGTTCGCGCCTTCCTTCAGCATCTGGACCACCATCGAGGAGTGCCTCAATCCGCCGGTCGTCTACGAGGCGGACCGCGGCTGGTTCACCACCGCGCCCTTCAGCGAGCCGGAGGTGTTCGACTTCCCCGAGGGCATCGGCCCGGTCGAGTGCGTGAATGTGGAGCACGAGGAGGTGCTGCTTGTCCCCCGTTGGATCGACGCACAGCGCGTGACCTTCAAGTACGGCCTGGGCGAGGAGTTCATCCAGACCCTCAGGACGCTGCATCTCCTCGGCCTGGACCGCACCGACCCGGTGACCGTGCCGAGCGCTGCGGGCCCGGTGGGTGTGTCGCCCCGCGACGTCGTGGCCGCCTGCCTGCCGGACCCGGCGACGCTGGGCGAGCGCATGCACGGCAAGACCTGCGCGGGCACCTGGGTGCGCGGTACCAAGGACGGTGCGCCGCGCGAGGTCTACCTCTACCACGTGGTCGACAACCAGTGGTCGATGGCCGAGTACGGCTCCCAGGCGGTGGTGTGGCAGACGGCCGTCAACCCGGTCGTCGCCCTCGAACTCCTGGCCACGGGCGCGTGGACCGGCTCGGGAGTCCTCGGCCCGGAGGCCTTCCCCGCCCGCCCCTTCCTGGACCTGCTCAGCGCGTATGGCTCTCCGTGGGGCATGCGGGAGCAGTGACCGTCCTGGGCTCACCGGGGAATCCGACCTCCTTCCTGGTGAGAGCGAGCGTCGGACCGCCGATCCCCTCGCCGCTCTCGGGGTACTCCCAGTTGACGGCGTCGGCCAGGAGCACCGGCAGTTCCTCGCCAGCGAGGGTGCGCTTCGACGGCCCGTGGGACTGGCATCCCTTCGACGGCGCCGAGCCCCACGAGCCTGCCTGGCCGCTCACCCTCCTCACCCGCCACCCCCGCGTCAACGCGACGACCGCAGAAGCGGAGGTCACCGTCGCCGATGCGACGAATACCCGCCCACACGGAGGGATGCTCCCGCTGGGGCGCCGTCGCCCGGGCGAACCCTCCGCCGCGCGGTCGCCCCCCGCTTCTACCGCCGTCGTGAACTCTGGCGAGCAGAAAGCCGACGGGAGTGCGGCTTGCAGCAGCCCCCTCTCCCACATCCACACGACCGTCGCCACATGACCGTCACGGAGCTGGAACTGCCCCTGCCCCACGACGACGTCGGCTCCGCACCGTCGCACTTCGTGCGGCCGGAATTCGGCCCTGCAGTCGTGGCCGCATCAGAACTACCCGAGAAACGACAAGCGAACCTGACGGTTGGGATTATCCCGATTCGTATCCGCCAACCTCCGTTAAGACAACCGTCATCGTACGTGCCGCCTTCGATCGAAGCGATGCTGCGGCAACGCACACCCCACGGAAGCGCCGGACCGTACCCTCACCACCAGCACGCACGGCTGCGCAACCCGAGTCAGTCCTTGTCTGGGGGCTTTCCCCTCCCGCCAGGTCCTGCGAACATCTTGTCTCGTTCGCATACCTCTGGGGGGTTGTATGACGTCCACGCAGAACAACGATCAACGGCTTCTGGACCGCATCCTGGACGATCAACACCTGCGACTGGCACCGCAGAAGGGACGAGACGACTTCTTCATCTTCTTCGCGGCCGACAAGGCGCTGCAGGACTGGGATCTCGACAACGACGAGATCCTCGACGGCATCGTCGATGGTGCGCACGACTGCGGAATCGACGGGATCTGGTCCTTCGTCGACGGCCGTACATCACGGCCGACGCCCGCCAGTTCCTGACGTCACGTGCAGGCATGATTGAGCTGGTGCTGCTCCAGGCGAAGACGTCGCCCGGTTATCAGGAAACGGTCTTCGAGAAGCCGCATTTTCATCTGCCCACACTGCTCGACATGAGCCGCGACGAGGACGAACTGACCGCCCACACCAATGCAAAGCTTCTTGAGCGCACGCGACGGTTCCTACACGTCCTCGAAGACCTGGCGTCATCGTTCCCGCAGGTTCACGTCAAAGTCATCTATGCCAGCAAGGCCGCCGAGGGGCCGCACCCCAACGTCAAGGCCAAAGGAGACCGGCTCCGCCGGGAACTCGCGAAGATTACGTCGGACACCGAGGCGACGATCGAGTACCTCAACGCTGCCGACCTACGGGAGCGAACTGCTCGGGGCGCCAAGGCGGTCGCGCAGCTCGTGTTCTCCGAAACGCCGATGAGCACGTCGCTCGGCGAAGGCTACGTGTGCCTGGCCAGGCTGGACGAGTACTACAAGTTCATCACCTCCGAGAATCAAGCACTCCGACTGGAGTTGTTCGAGTCGAATGTGCGCGACTACGCCGGTTCCACCTCGGTCAACAATGCGATCAGTGGGACTCTGAAATCGGGAACCGGCGAGGACTTCTGGTGGTTCAACAACGGCGTCACCTGAACCAATACGCTGAGGACCGGCCACTCCTCGGAGAAACAATCGAGAACTGGCTTTATCCCCTGGCAGGGATGTCAGCCTACGCACTCACCCGGCTGCGTCAGCCGACCCACCGCGACCTGCTCAACATCGACCTCGTCCACCTCGACACCGAGCTCATGGACCGACTGGTCGGGGTGCTCGACCAGAACTTCAAGTCCGCGCTGCGCAACAACAAGGCCGGAGGCGTCGACAGGATTGCCCGAAGCACGGAGTTCACCAACCGGCTCCGACAATCCGTCATCTCCCAAAGTCGTTTTCACATCGAGCACTAACGGGCCTTGACCCAAGGCCGGGCTGTCCAGCAGAGCGCGCCACCGGCGGAAGAGCGGGTGCAGCTCCTCCTGATCGTAGTAGGGCATCAGGTGGTTGCGGAGGATGTCCTTGTGCTGACCGGGCCCCGCGTCAGGCAGGCCGTCGGCCTTGAACAGGGTGTGGGCGACGTCGACCCGGAAGCCGTCGACACCGCGATCCAGCCAGTAGGTCAGGATCCGCTCGAAGTCGGCGACGACCTCCGGATCACGCCAGTTCAGGTCCGGCTGCTCCGGGGCGTGCAGGTGCAGGTACCACTCCCCTGGGTTGCCGTCCTGGTCGGCGACCCGGGTCCATGCCGGTCCGCCGAAGGCCGACTGCCAGTCATTCGGCGGCAACGTGCCGTCCGCGCCGCGGCCCGAGCGGAAGATGTACCGCTGCCTGGCCGGTGAGCCCGGCGCGGCGGCGACGGCCCCCTCGAACCACGGGTGGTGGTGGGAGGTGTGATTGGGCACCAGGTCCACGAGGACCTTGATGCCCAGGGCGTGGGCCCGCTTCACCAGGGCGTCGAAGTCAGCCCTGGTGCCGAGGTCCGGGGTGACGTCGGTGTGGTCGGCGATGTCGTAGCCGCCGTCCGCCAGCGGCGAGGGGTAGAACGGTGTGATCCACACCGCGTCCAGGCCCAGCCGGCCCAGGTGCTCGAGGCGTTCCGTGGCGCCGGCCAGGTCGCCCACGCCGTCGCCGTCGCTGTCGGCGAAGGAGCGCGGATAGATCTCGTAGCACACCGCGTCCCGCCACCACGCGGTGTCCCGGCCCACCGGCCCGGGACGACGGAACCGGTGCCCCGGTCTCCGGGCGTGGTCATGCGGCCTCTCCCCGGGTCGACGGCGCCGGGATGGTGACGGGCACGGTGCGACCGGTCTCCGCGGAGCGGGTAGCCGCCTCGGCCACCGCGACCGTGGCCAGGCCGGCCTGGGCGTCGGCCACCGGGGTGCCGCCGTGTGCCGCACAGAGCAGCAGGTCGGTGAAGGCCGCCCGCACGCTCTCGGCGTAGACGTACGGCTTGCGCGCCTCGCCCCCGAGGTCGATGACGAGGTCGACCCGGTGCGGGACGGTGCGCCGGACGCCACGGCCGCAGGCCGGGCGGTCCGAGCCGGCGTCACGGGTCACCGAGACCGTGACGCGGTCCTCGCCGTGCGGGCGCAGGCCCGGGACCTGGAGGAGCATGGCGGCCCGTTCGGGCAGCCGCTCCCAGCGGGCGGCGCCCACCTCGTCGGTCCACGCGGTGAGGGTGGCGTACGTGGGGATCCAGCCGCTCACCCGGACTTCGGCAAAGCCGTAGTCCAGCCGCATCAACTGCCGTTCGGCGCGGTGCGCGTGGGTGAAGGAGTGGGTGTGGGTGGCAACCGCCCCGCCAGGGTGGACGGCGGTGGCCACCACGATGTCCACTGGCCCGCCGGGTCGCCGCACCGCGGTTCCCTGGACCTCCACCGGGTCACTGCCCATCAGGGCCCTGGCCGCGTCGAAGAAGTGCACTCCGTGCTCGATGTGGATGCCGCCGCTGTGCTTCGGGTCCCAGAACCAGTGGTCCGGGCCCAGGTCCTCGTCGGAGGCGTCGTTCTCGAAGGCGAACCGCCGCAGCGCGTCCAGCAGCCCTTCCTCGCCGAGCCGTTGCAGCATCCGCAGGATCGGGTTGTAGCGCAGCACGTGGTCGACGACGAGTACGCCGGGAGCGCGGTCGGCCTCCTCCTTGACGCGGGCGGCGTCCGCCAGGGTCACGGCCATCGGCTTCTCGCAGAAGACGTGCTTGCCCGCGCGCAGGGCGGTGATGGCCGCGTCCGCGTGAGCGGCCGGCGGGGTGGCCAGGGCCACCCCGTCGACGTCCGGGAGCGCGACGGCCTCTTCAACGGTGGCGCAGACGGCCGCGCCGTGCCGCTCGGCGAGCGCGCGGGCGCGCTCGCCGTCGTGGTCGGCGCAGGCGACGATGCGCAGGCCGGGGATGTCCCTTGCCGCGTCCAGCACGTAGGCGCCGAAGCTGCCGCAGCCGATGAGCGCCAGCCCGAAGTCGCGGCCGGCCTCCGGTGCGGTGGTCACTCGGCGCGGTCCAGACGTGCGACGCCGATGTGCGCGTCGGCCATGCCGTAGAAGACGTACCGCACGCCGTCGATCTCCTCGATGGCGGTCGGGAAGACGACGTTGGGCACGGTGCCGGAGCGCTCCTCCTCGGTCTCCGGGGACATCAGCGGCTCGGCGGTACGGGCGAGAACCCGGGCCGGGTCGGCGGGGTCGAGTATCATCGCGCCGGCCGCGTAGTGGACCGTCTGCACCTGGGCGAACGGATCACCGATGGTGCCGGAGACACCGTGGTGGATGAGCAGCCAGCCCTCTTCGACGCGGATCGGGGCCGGGCCGGCGCCGATCTTGAGCTCCTCCCAGGGGTGCTCGGAGAGAGCGACCAGGCGGTGGTGACGGGGCCGGGTCAGCGCGCGGATGTCCTGCTTGACCTCGTCGACCGGGACGTAGGAGATCCAGATGCCGGGGCGCTCGTCGGTCACGCCGGCGGGCAGGTGCACGCCCTCGCCGGGGCGGAACCAGCCCAGGTCCCACATCGGACGGTGCAGCATGGCGTAGTACATCTCGCCGTCCGGGCCCGGCACCGGCTCGGGGAAGTGCACGACGTCCTTGTTAGGGAAGAGGTTGAGGTCGGTGTCCAGGTCGGGCTGGTACTCGAACTGGATCGGGCCGAGGCGCTCCCAGTTCACCAGGTCCTCGGAGACGGCGAGCGCCGGTTTGGGGCCGAGCGGGCCGTACGCCACGTAGGACATGACGTGCCGGCCGAGGTCCTCGATCCAGGTGGTGCGCGGGTCCTCGACACCGGCGTTGTTCTTGCCGCGTTCCCAGCCCTCGTCGGGAGCGAGGACCACGCCACGGCGCTCGACACCGGTGGGCACGCCGTCCTCGACGGTCACCTCGGCGAGCCCGACCCGGGAGACGTTGCCCTCCGCGACCAGCCGCGGCAGCAGGTGGAGCGTGCCGTCGGGGGTGCGGCCGGAGGCGGGATTGAGGACACCCTCCGCCTCGTTGGCCTCGCCGGGCAGCGGGGACATCACGACGCCGACCCGGGTGAGGCGGTAGGGGATGGGGATGGTGGTGCTGTGGGTCACGGGGGATCAGCCCTTCGTTGCTGAGTCGATGTCGGTGGAGGTGAAGCGGTGCTGGAACACGACGTAGAGCGCCACCGCGGGCGCCGCCAGCACGAATGCCCCGGCGAGGATGGCCCCGAACGGATTGGCGGCGGCCGAGGATACGGTGCTGATGTAGTTGGCCAGGGAGACTGCCAGCGGCTGCATGTCCTGCTGCTTGGTGACGAGGAACGGCCAGAGGAATTCGTTCCAGGGCCCGGTGAAGCTGAGCAGCACCACCGAGTACAGGGCCGGTTTGCACAGCGGCAGCGCGATGCGGAACAGGATCTGCAACTCGCTGGCCCCGTCGATACGGGCCGCCTCGAACATGGCCGGCGGCAGCTGCAGGAAGAACTGCCGGAAGATGAAGACAGCGCTGGTGTTGATCGCGAAGGGCAGGATCATGCCCAGATACGAGTCGGACAGGCCGTAGCTCCGCACGATCAGCACATACAGCGGGATAATCAGCAGCTGGAAGGGGACGACCTGAACCAGCAATACCAGGGCGAAGGTGGTGCCCCGGCCCCGGAAGTGCAGGCGTGCCAGCGCGTATCCGGCGAGGAGTCCGAAGACCGTGGTGCAGACGATCACACCACCGGTGAAGATTCCGGAATTCACCAGCGAGCGCCCCAGCGAGATCGCGGAGTTGATCGCGGCGTAGTTGCGCAGGCTCAGGTTCCCCGGATTGGGGAACGCCCCGGCCGGGCTGGAGTCGGGCTCCTCCTGCAAGGAGCCGATGATCATGTAGTAGAAGGGGAAGAGGAAGGCGACAGCCCCGATGATCAGCGCCAGCTTCGACCACAGCGACCTGGATCCGGATCTCGCGGCGTGAGGGGTGCGCCGGTGATTCCTCAAGGATGAGGGTGTGATGCCGGCAGTCATCTCAGTCCCTCTCCAGGAATCGACGGTATACGAGCGAAATAGCCGTGACCAGCACGACGAGGATCACGCCGATAGCGGCGGCCTCGTCAGGGTGCCCCTGTTGGAGACCCCGCTGGTACATCAGCAGTACCGGAGAGGTCGTCGCACCGTCGGGCCCGCCACCGCTGGTGAGCAGGTAGGGCTCGGTGAACAGGTTGGCTCCCGTGATCGTGGCCAGGATCAGGACCAGAAGCGTGGCGGGACGTACCGTCGGGACCGTGATCGACCAGAACGTCCGGAGCCGGCCGGCACCGTCGAGCGACGCCGACTCATACAGCTCGTTGGGCACGTTCTGCAGCGCCGACAGGTACAGCACCACGAAGAAGCCCAGCTGTTTCCAGGCGACGAAGACCGCCACGGTCGGCATCGCCAGATGCGAGTTGACCAGCCACGAGGGGTCCGGAGCCAGTGGCCCGAGTGCCTGGTTCACCAAACCGTTGGAGTTGAACAGGAAGATCCACACACCCACGACCGCGACACTCGCCGTGACATAAGGGATGTAGTACGCAGTCCGGAAGAAGGAGCGGAACCGCAGCTTCTTGTTCAGCGCACTGGCGAGGACCAGCGAGCCCACCACCGTCAGCGGCACGTTGATGACGAGGAAGATGGCGATGTTGAGGAAGGAGCGCCAGACGGCGGGGTCGGTGAGCACCGCGGTGTAGTTGTCCAGCCCGACGAAGGGTCGGTCGACCTGCACGCCTGGGGCGGTGAAGAAATAGTCGTGGAAGGACAACCACACGGCGAAGCCGAGCGGATAGACGAAGATCAGGGCCAGGTACAGCACATACGGCGAGACGAACAGCATCCCGATGGGCTGGTGCCCGCCGAGCCGCAGCCGCCATCGGCGCGGTCGCCCGGCTGCCGGCCCTCGGGCCCCGGGCGCGGCGCGCCCGGGACCGTGGGTGTCATGAGTGGTGTAGGACATGGCTGCGAATCACTGGTCCTGTGCCAGCTTGTCCACCTTGGCCGCGGCGTCTTTCAGGGCGCCGTTGAGGTCGCCCTTGCCGAAAATGACGGCCTTGGTGTAGGCGTCCCGGAAGGTCTGCCAGATCTCGACCGAGTTCGGCACGTTCGGCGCCTCGATGGTGTGCTCGGCCTGCTGCGCGAAGAGCGTGTAGTCCTTGTGGGAAGCGAAGTAGGACGGGTAGGCGGACGTCAGCTTCTGGCGCATCGGCATCTGGCCGGTCGCCTCCAGGAGCTGGGCGTCCTGATCCATGCTGGTGGCGAACTTCATGACGTCCCAGGCGGTCGCCCGGTTCTTGGAGGACGTGAACATGCCGATGGACTTCTCGTCGCTGAAGGTGCCCTTGCTGGCCGCGCCGTCCGCGGTCGGTACGGGTACGGCGCCCCAGTTGACCTTGTCGCCGTAGACGGAGACCGCCCAGGGGCCGACGGTGGCCATCGCGGCCTTGCCCTCAGCGAAGGAGTCGCCGTTGAAGCTCTCCTTGGGGGCCAGGCCCTCGGAGTACATGGTCTTCCACAACTGGGCGGCCTTGATGCCCTCGGGTGAGGCGAACTGGGCCTTGCCGTCCTGGACGAGCTGCTTGCCGGTCTGCGACGCGAACATCGGGTAGAAGTCGAACCAGGACTGGTAGAACTCGGACGTCGGCGCGGGCCAGATGGCGGACTTGGCCACCCCGCTCTTGACCAGCTTGCGCGAGGTGTCCAGGAAGTCCTTGTAGCTGGCCAGCTTGGGGTGCTCGGCGTCCAGCCCCGCCTTCTTGAAGAGGTCCTTGTTGTAGAAGATCATCACGGGGTTGCTCTTCCACGGCATCTGGTAGTACTTACCGTCCGGGGAGGCGTACTGCGAGAGCCGGTCGCCGACTCGGGACTGCAGATACTCCTCGGCGTCGGGGAAGTCGTTCAGCGGGACCAGGCCGCCCTGCTTCTGGAAGCCGGGCACCGCCGCCGGGGCGGTGTTGAGGATCAGGTCGGGCGCGTTGCCCCCGGTGATCGCCGCGCCGATCACCTCCTCGGAGCTCTTGCCCGCAGGTATCTCCTGCGCGGTGATCTTCTCCTTGGGGTGGCCGGCGTTCCAGGCAGCCACCATCTTCTTGCCCCACGCGACTTCCTGCGCGTTGTTGGAGTACCAGATCTTGATCGGGCCTCGCGCGTCGTTCGCGGAGGCACCGGAGTTCGATTCGCCGCCGCCGCCGCACGCGGCCAAAGTCATAGCGGCGATCGGCAGGATCGCCACGAGAGCCTTCTTCATCGGAGGTTCCGTTTCTCGCTGGGTGGAATGGTCGGCGGGTACGACGTCACTGAGTGCTCGTCGGCCGCCTTCCTGGAGGGGGAGGAAAGTCGGGGGACCGCCGTTGCGCGGTCATCGGGTGGCCCGGACAGGGATGGGCCCGGTCGAGCCGCGTATCACCAGCGTGGCCGGGTCCAGCTCCACGTCGGCTGTGGTGCCTCGCTCTATGACCTCGACCAGCGCCTGGGCAGCGGCCTGCCCCCACGAGACCGGGTTGGCGCGGCAGGTCGTCAGCGGCGGGCTGGTCCAGGAGGCCAGGGGGACGTCGTCGAAGCCCACCACCGAGAGGTCGTCGGGCAGCCGCAGGCCGGCGTCCTGAGCGACCGCCATGCCGGCCGTGGCAGACAGGTCGTTCCCGTACACGATGGCGGTGGGGGGAGTGGTCCGGGTCAGCAGGGTCCGGGTCGCCCGTGCGCCGCCCTCGGCCGTGAACCCTCCAGGCAGTAACGGCCCGCAGATCAGGCCGGCTTCGGTGAGCGCGTCCGCCCATGCCTGGCGCCGGCGCCGTGCGTGCACGAACTCTTCGGGGCCGGCCACGTAGGCGATGTCCCGGTGCCCCAGTTCCACCAGGTGGCGCACGGCGTTGCGGACCACGGGGCGGTCGTCGAGGTTCACCGTCGGCAAGCGGGTGCCTCCCTCGATCGCGCCCACGGCGACCGCGGGCAGACCGAGCTCCGTCACCAGTTCGGGCCGCGGATCGTCGAGGCGCAGATCGGTGAGGAAAACACCGTCGACCCTACGGTCAGCGGCGAGCCTGCGGTAGGTCTCCACTTCGTCGGCGGGGCGGCTCATCTGCAGCATCAGCCCGTCGCCGGTCTCGGAGATCACCGACTCGATGCCCGCCATGAACGCCGGATAGAAGGGGTCGGTGCCGATGAGCTCCGGGCTCAGGACCAGCCCGACGGCGTGGGCCCTGCCGGTTGACAGCGCTCGCGCACTGCGGCTCGGCGTCCACCTCAGCTTCTCGGCCGCCTCCCTGACACGCTGCTGAGTGGCGACGGCAACACCAGGCCGGTCATTGAGGACGAAGGAAACCGTAGCGCGGGAAACCCCGGCCAGCGTCGCCACATCCGCGATCGTGGGGCGGCGGGACATACGCGACTCCTGTCGTCTCTTGGCGGGCGAACCCATGATCACTGCAGGTTCCGCCAGGTTCCGGACGCGCCGGTCGGCGTTGCGAGGCAACACCGCCCATAGCACCGGAAATGCCGCGCGCACATCGCCGGTAACGGCGTTCAGCGACTGCATGACCAGGACTTGAACCGGTTTAAACGCTTCACAGCTTGAGCTTCACCCTTGAACAAGTCAAGGCGCCCCAGATGGTACGGCCGCTTAATCCGCTAAGTTTCATTGTTCCGATTTGTCATCCTTGCGTGGAAAAGGGCGTCGCCTCAGGAGGTGCGCTGCGGGCCACGCGTCGTCGAGGCGTTCCGCCCCTCGCCCGCCGACGACCAACGGCGAGCGCAACGAGCAGCGCCATGGAGGGTGTTGTCGGCCGCACGCTCACCGTTCCGCAGTCCCACGAAGGTCCAGCACCACCGCGGCTGCGTGGGCCGGCTCGCCACCGTGACGAGTCGGTTCGGTGGATCGGTGCTGGAGCAAGTTCAATTGGCCAGTTGAGTGGGACCCACTCGACGGCTGGTCGGCTGGAGTCAGGCACATGTTCCGCGATGCGATAAGCCGGTTGGTCAGTTCTGCCGTGGCCAGGTACCACCAGAAGATCCAGTCGAGGAACGCTTCGTCGTACTCGCCGCGTTGGTCGGCCCGGCGCTGGCGGCATCGACGGGGGTGTAGGCGTCCGCGCCGTAGGCCCACGCGCCGCGGCGGGGTTTGAGGGCCATCACGAACGGCATGTCGAGCTCCCTGCGAAAGCCGTCCTGGTCGCCGTCGGCGCAGTCGGCGGCCACCGCTCGGAAGGTCACCCCGGCGGCCTTCGCCGAGCGGGCCAGTTCCGCGGCGATCTGCAGTTTCGTGCGGAAGCCGGGGTCGTTGCTGCCCTTGGGGAAGTGACGGGCCGGACTGTAAGGCACGGCGTGAAGCGGGTAGTAGAGGTTCTCATCAGCCCAGCAGGTGGTCACGGTGACGATGCCGTTGTCGGTCTTGCCCAGCCGTCCCAGCCACTGGCGGCCGATGTGCGCGGTCGCGGTCCCGTCCTTACGGTCACCTGAGTCGTCAATCACCAGCACCCCGCCCGGGTGCGGCGCGGTCGCAGGATCCGCCAGCAGCAGCTCCAGTCGCCGGGCATTGACTTGCTCGTGGTCCCAGGTCGACTCGGACAGGAAGAACTGCAGCCGCTGTACCGAGGGGTGCTGGGCCCCGACCACGGGCTCGGCGCCGGCCAGGCAGGTCAGCGTCTTGTTGCGGTCCCGCGGCAGCAGTGGCCCGGTCAGGTACTCGCGGAAACCCCGGCGCTGTGCCAACGTGGACAGCAGGTCATCAAAGCGTGCGGCGTAGGCTTCCAGCGGGCTCGCAGAGCGGGCGGACACGGCAAACGACGGGTCATCACAGCCCCCAGGTAGTGAGGCGACGTTCCTCTGCTACCGGCCTACCGCCGCCCTGACCCGTCGTCAACAAACCACCGCTAGTGTTCTGCGCCGGGAATTCGATCAAGATATGAAGCGAGGCGTTGAAGGATCTCGTCGGCGTCCTTCGTCCAGACGAAGGGCTTCGGGTTGTCGTTCCACTGGGCGGTCCAGGCTCGGATGTCCCGTTCCAGGGCCTGGAGGTTCTTGTGGACTCCGCGCCGTATCTTCT
>NZ_JBEXID010000062.1:0-41755 GCF_040608395.1 Streptomyces sp. NPDC005181 | reverse complement strand
TCAAAACCCGCACCACCTACGACGAAGCAACCGCCTGGTCACACCACGCCCACCCCCATGCCGCTTGACACCCAACGACATGGGGTGTCTGACCACCAAAATGCCACCCGAACGGGTCGCTCCGCCCACCCCATCCGCCGCGCTGCGGGTCCTGGAGTGCGCGAAATGCGGCACACCGGGCCGGGCGGAGACCCTGCCCGGCGGGGAGTGCGGGCCATGCCGAGGTGAGCAGACCTCCGTACCGGCGGGCAGCCGCGGGATCCCGGCCGACGGGGTCCGCGACCGGATGGCCGAGGTGCGGGCCGCGATGGTCCCCCGACCCGGGAGGCAGGGCGTAATCACGTGACGCCTGAGTTGCACGATTGCGGTGAGCGCCGCGTGGTCATCTTCATCGGTAAGCGTGCGCGCCGCATAGACGATCACCCGCGGCAGACGCAAGGTCGAGGACGTTGAGGCGTATCTCGCCGTGACCGACTGCGGCCGCGACCCTGTCCGCGCTGGTGAGATCTGGAACGGCCTGAACTGGATCGAGTCGGAGTTCGCGGCCCTGCGCTACTTCGCTCTCAACGGCACCGACCACCGCACCCACGACGAACAGAACGCCGCCATCGCCGCTTACATCCGCTGGCGCAACGCCCACGCCGAGCCGAAGACAGAGTTCGCCGCCGACTCACCCATCCGGCAGTGGACCGAATACCCCCCCCCAAGGCCGCGTGACAAGCCATTAGCGGCGCCTGGAACAAGGGGGCGTGCGCCCGCTCCTGAATGGCTACCTCGGGAGCTGTCATCACTCTTTCAGCGGCTACATCCCTCATATGTGGATTTCTACCTTGGCAGAGGCACATTGCATCGGCCTATATCCAGGAGGAACCATGCCGACCACGCGTACCGGCTTCACTGCCATCACAGTGGCAGCATTGCTTGTGGGCACCACTGCCGCGGTAGCTGCACAGAGCGACGCCAGCACGGCTTCGCCCGCATCATCAGCGGCCACAGGAATCGAGCATCTGCACACCCAAGTCGACCTGCCGGCCGGCGCCTGGACCAACACTCCCCTGGAGGTCACCCTCCCCAGGTCCGGTACCTACGAACTCGACGCAGACGTCCGCGGGCGTCTCGGAGGTATTCCCCCGATCAACACGTACATCACCGCACGGCTGTGGAACGTCACGTCCGGCACAGCCGTGCCGGCTAGCGAGCGACTCGTCAACCAGATCATTGACAGCAACACGGGTGATGCCGAGGCGAGTGGCAACCAGACCGCACCGATCAGCGAGCTGATCAAAGTGAAGAAGCCGACGACGATCCGCCTGCAGGCCCAGCGGATCGACTTCATCGGGACGGCAACCGTCGGCCAGGTCTACTCCGACGTCCGCGGCTACACCTCCCTCCGCTATAAGCGGGTCAGCAACTAACGGAGTTGTTCCTTCCAGAGAGATGCGTGGTCCCTGCTCCGGACGTCCAGGGCAGGGACCACGCACTCCCCCGATCCGAGAGGGTTATGTCCGATTCATGGCGTGTCCATGAAAAGTTTCCTACCGGCCAGTAGACATGTGACCCGACCCGGCCGAGGGTTGAGCGCGTGCATGTCAAAGTCGACCCAGGAGACACCCTCATGAGCCGAAGTCGAAGCCGTACCAGGTCCGCCCGTACGGCGGGCGTCGCCACCGCAGCCGCCGTTCTCGCCCTCGTCGTGCCCGCCACAGCCGCCCAGGCCACCCCCGTGTCCTCGCCCACCGCCGGGACAACCACCGCGTCCTGGGCCCCCGGTGGCAACGCCGCCATCCTGGGCATCGATTACGACACCTGGCAGCGGGATGTCGCCGCGGTCATCGACGTGGCCCGCCCCTACATCCAGCAGCGCATCGCGCAGACCCCCGCGGGCCGGAAGTCGGCGATCGTCCTCGACATCGACAACTCGTCGCTGGAGACGGACTTCCACTACTTCTGGACGTTCCCGACCCCTGCGATCGCCAAGGTCCGCGATCTGGTCCGGTACGCCGACTCGCAAGGCGTCGCCATCTTCTTCGTCACCGCCCGCCCGGGCATCATCGCCTCGCTGACGCAGTACAACCTCACCGCGGTCGGCTACCCGGTGACCGGCCTCTACGTCCGCGACCTGCCCGACCTCTTCGATGAAGTCAGCACGTACAAGACCGCCAAGCGTGCCGAGATCGAGGCCAAGGGCTACACGATCATCGCCAATATCGGCAACAACGACAGCGACCTGGTCGGCGGCCACGCCGAGCGGACGTTCAAGCTCCCGGACTACGACGGCAAACTCTCCTGACCGCTGACCGACCGCCACTGCCGCCGCGGACATGGCATCGGCCCCCGGGACCAGTACAGGTCCCGGGGGCCGATGTGCGACCAAACTACTGATCCGTCAGGATCAGAAGTCCATGTCACCGCCCGGCATGCCGCCCGGAGCGGCCGCAGAGGCCCTCTCCGGCTTGTCGGCGATGACGGCCTCGGTGGTCAGGAACAGCGCGGCGATCGACGCGGCGTTCTGCAGAGCGGAGCGCGTGACCTTCGCCGGGTCGAGAATGCCCTCGGCGATCATGTCGACGTACTCGCCGGTCGCGGCGTTCAGACCGTGACCGATCGGCAGGTTGCGCACCTTCTCGACGACGACGCCACCCTCGAGACCACCGTTGACGGCGATCTGCTTGAGCGGGGCCTCCAGCGCCAGCTTGACGGCGTTGGCGCCGGTCGCCTCGTCACCCGAGAGCTCCAGCTTCTCGAAGACGGCGGAGGCCTGCAGCAGCGCCACGCCACCACCGGCGACGATGCCCTCCTCGACGGCCGCCTTCGCGTTGCGAACGGCGTCCTCGATGCGGTGCTTGCGCTCCTTGAGCTCGACCTCGGTGGCGGCACCGGCCTTGATGACGGCCACGCCGCCGGCCAGCTTCGCCAGGCGCTCCTGGAGCTTCTCGCGGTCGTAGTCCGAGTCGGAGTTCTCGATCTCGGCACGGATCTGGTTGACGCGACCCTGAACCTGGTCGCTGTCACCGGAACCGTCGACGATCGTGGTCTCGTCCTTGGTGATGACGACCTTGCGGGCGCGGCCCAGCAGGTCCAGGCCGGCGTTCTCGAGCTTGAGACCGACCTCCTCGGAGATGACCGTGCCACCGGTGAGGATGGCGATGTCGCCGAGCATGGCCTTGCGGCGGTCACCGAAGCCCGGGGCCTTGACGGCAACGGACTTGAAGGTGCCACGGATCTTGTTGACGACCAGGGTCGACAGGGCCTCGCCCTCGACGTCCTCGGCGATGATCAGCAGCGGCTTGCCGGACTGCATGACCTTCTCCAGCAGCGGAAGGAGGTCCTTCACGTTGCTGACCTTGGAGTTGACGATCAGGATGTACGGGTCGTCCAGGGACGACTCCATGCGCTCCATGTCGGTGGCGAAGTACGCCGAGATGTAGCCCTTGTCGAAGCGCATGCCCTCGGTGAGCTCCAGCTCCAGACCGAAGGTCTGGGACTCCTCGACGGTGATGACGCCTTCCTTGCCGACCTTGTCCATCGCCTCGGCGATGAGCTCGCCGATCTGGGTGTCGGCGGCGGAGATGGAGGCCGTCGAAGCGATCTGCTCCTTGGTCTCCACGTCCTTGGCCTGCTCCAGCAGAGCGGCGGAGACGGCCTCGACGGCCTTCTCGATGCCCCGCTTGAGGGCCATCGGGTTTGCACCCGCGGCA
This sequence comes from Streptomyces sp. NPDC005181, assembly GCF_040608395.1. Lineage (NCBI taxonomy): Bacteria > Bacillati > Actinomycetota > Actinomycetes > Kitasatosporales > Streptomycetaceae > Streptomyces > Streptomyces sp. NPDC005181. The sequence continues at coordinate 38,057 of NZ_JBEXID010000062.1, read as the reverse complement.
ACGTTGCGAAGGCCCTCACGGACGAGCGCCTGGGCGAGAACGGTGGCGGTGGTCGTACCGTCGCCGGCGACGTCGTCCGTCTTCTTGGCGACTTCCTTGACCAGCTCTGCGCCGATCTTCTCGTACGGGTCCTCGAGCTCGATCTCCTTGGCGATGGAAACACCATCGTTGGTGATCGTGGGCGCGCCCCACTTCTTCTCGAGGACGACGTTGCGGCCCTTGGGGCCAAGGGTGACCTTGACGGCGTCGGCGAGCTGGTTCATCCCGCGCTCGAGACCGCGCCGTGCCTCCTCGTCGAACGCGATGATCTTGGCCATGTGAAGTGGTCCTCCCGGACAGGGGTGGATTTCTCCGGACCGAGTGGCGCCCGCGACGGACGGCCTGCCTGCCTGGCGGTTCCTTGCCCCACCAAGCCTGCGGGCCTCACCGGCCCGGTCCAAGTTCTGTCACTCTCACCTGGAGAGTGCTAACGCAATGATTAGCACTCGACCCCCACGAGTGCAAGCGCCCCCGACGGTTGTGGACAACGCGGGGACCGGGCGACGGCGCGCGGAGCGACGGCCGCATGACGCGTGAAGGGCCCGTCCCCCCTGGGGGTACGGGCCCTTCATGCGTGAGTAGTGTCGTTGGCCGACCGCGCCGAGCTCAGCCGACGGCGAGCTTGACCATGTCCGCCTGCGGCCCCTTCTGGCCCTGCGAGATTTCGAATTCAACTCGCTGACCCTCTTCGAGGGTGCGGTACCCGTCCATCTGGATCGCGCTGTAGTGGACGAAAACATCCGCACCACCGTCGACCGCGATGAAGCCGTACCCCTTCTCCGCGTTGAACCACTTGACGGTGCCCTGAGCCATGCCTAACTCCCCTATTACTGGCCCTTGCACAGGACCGCACTTCGCGGGCCCGGGTCAGAACTCACCCTCCGACAGGAGAGGGTGTGTGCGCCGGAACGCGTCGACCGCGGCCGAATGTATCTGCCCAACTGCCCTCTGCAACAGGTCAATCGGACGAGAATTCTGGGCAGCACCGAACGCCCGAATATGCGGAATTCATGCGATTCCAGGGCAACTCGGGCCGGGCAAAGGCCACTTATGGCGCAAGGAGTTCGTGCACTTTGGCTGCATCTTGTCGCGGGCGGGCGCATTCTCATATGCGGTCGGCACGGGCAGCGAAGGGGACTTCCCAACTGTACCGCGCTTAACCATGCAGAATTGCCCCCTCCGCTTAGCTCGCAGAGGGGGCAATTCCGGTGACGCTGTGGAGTCGGCCGCGGGGCCGGTGGAGGGTCCGTGCCGGGGCGACGGAAGGTCAGCAGCCGCCCGCGACGGCCGGGATGATCGAGATGCCGGCGCCGTCCGGGGTGGCCGTCTCCAGGCCGCCCTCGAAGCGCACGTCGTCGTCGTTGACGTACACGTTCACGAACCGGCGCAGCTTGCCCTGGTCGTCCAGGACGCGCGCGGCGATGCCCGGGTGGTTCTGCTCCAGCGACTCGATCACCTGGGAGAGGGTCGTGCCCTCGGCCGGGACCTCGGCCTGACCGCCCGTGTAGGTGCGCAGGATGGTGGGGATACGGACCTTGACGCTCATGTGGGTGCCTTCCTTGCGTCTCGGGTGGACGTCCCGGGTGGACGTCTCGGTGGTCGGGTCAGCTGCGGGCGAGGCCGGCGTCGCGGAACGCGTCGAGGCTGGGCCGGATGGTCGCCGTCGGGCCGGTGGTCGGGGCGACCGCGTCCAGCGTCTTCAGACCGTCACCGGTGTTGAGGACGACGGTGGTGAGCGTCGGATCCAGCAGACCGGCCTCGATCAGCTTCTTCGTCACGCCGACCGTCACCCCGCCCGCCGTCTCCGCGAAGATGCCCTCGGTGCGCGCCAGCAGCTTGATCGCGTCGACGACCTGCTCGTCGTTGACGTCCTCGACGGCGCCACCGGTCCGGCGGGCGATGTCCAGGACGTACGGGCCGTCGGCCGGGTTGCCGATCGCCAGCGACTTGGCGATCGTGTTCGGCTTCTGGGGGCGTACCACGTCGTGACCGGCCTTGAAGGCCGTGGAGACGGGGGAGCAGCCCTCGGCCTGGGCACCGAAGATCTTGTACGGCTTGTCCTCGACGAGCCCGAGCTTGATCAGCTCCTGCAGACCCTTGTCGATCTTCGTGAGCTGCGAGCCGGACGCGATCGGGATGACGAGCTGGTCGGGCAGCTGCCAGCCGAGCTGCTCGCAGATCTCGTACGCGAGCGTCTTGGAGCCCTCCCCGTAGTACGGGCGCAGGTTGACGTTGACGAAGCCCCAGCCCTCGCCGAGCGGGTCGCCGATGAGCTCCGAGCAGAAGCGGTTGACGTCGTCGTAGTTGCCCTCGATGCCGACCAGTTCGCCGCCGTACACCGCGGCCATGACGACCTTGCCCTGCTCCAGGTCGTGCGGAATGAACACGCAGGACCGCAGGCCGGCCCGGGCGGCCGCCGCGCCCACGGCGCCGGCGAGGTTGCCGGTGGAGGAGCAGGAGAGGGTGGTGAAACCGAAGGCGCGGGCGGCCTCGACGGCGATCGCGACGACGCGGTCCTTGAAGGAGTGCGTCGGGTTGCCGGAGTCGTCCTTGACGTACAGACCGCCGGTGACGCCCAGTTCGCGGGCGAGGTTGTCGGCCTTGACCAGCTTGGTGAAGCCGGGGTTGATGTTGGGCTTGTCCGCGACATCGGCGGGGACCGGCAGCAGCGGCGCGTAACGCCAGATGTTGTTCGGCCCGGCCTCGATGCGCTTCTTCAGCTCGTCCGGGGAGCCGCTCGGCAGGTCGTACGCCACTTCGAGCGGCCCGAAACAGGTCGCGCAGGCGAAAAGGGGACCGAGCTCGAATCGCTCTCCGCACTCGCGGCAGGAAAGTGCCGCGGCGGGACCGAGGTCGACAGCGTCGGCGTCGGCGGAAGAATTGGTGCTCACTGCAACGGTCTGCGTAGCCATGATGGCGAGGCCCTTTCTCCTCATCTTCCTCGCGACGCATTTCGCCACGAGACGGAATTGGCACCTTCCCCACCTGACCTCGCGGTCGGCAGGAGGGTTGCCGGGACTTCAACGGGCCGTTCCCTCAGTCCCTCTGGATGAGCGCTGTGGCACTGGATCACCGATCCAGGCATTTATCGGCGGAGGACCCCGACATGCGAGGGTCATCCGCGTTGTTCAAGACTGTAACCGAAGCACCGGACGGTTGAGAGAGCCGTCCGAACCGCGAGATGGATCACATACAGGGAGTATCGACCGTGCTGGAAGAGGTCGAACGCTGGCTGACCAGGCGTTCCTGGTCGGCCGCCGACCGCCCGCTGGACCGGCTCGTCGCCGCCAGGGCCAGGGATCCGCGGCGCGGGAGTGTGAGCGTCGTGCTGCCCGCCCTCAACGAGGAGGCGACGGTCGGCGCGATCGTCGAGACGATCCGGGCCGAGCTGATGGAGAAGGTCCAGCTGGTCGACGAGCTGCTGGTGATCGACTCCGGGTCGACGGACGCCACCGCGGAGGTCGCCCGGAAGGCGGGCGCCCGGGTGGTGCACCGTGACGACATACTCCCCCGGATTCCCGCGCTGCCCGGCAAGGGCGAGGTCCTCTGGCGATCGCTCCTGGTCACCGGCGGTGACATCGTCTGCTTCATAGACGCCGACCTGAAGGACTTCTCCGCGGAATTCGTCTCCGGCATCATCGGCCCGCTGCTCACCGATCCCGAGGTGCAGTTCGTCAAGGCGATGTACGACCGCCCGCTCGGAGACACGGCAGGTCAGGGCGGTCGCGTCACCGAACTGGTGGCCCGCCCGCTGCTCAATCTGCACTGGCCGCAGCTGGCCGGCTTCGTCCAGCCGCTGGGCGGCGAGTACGCGGTGCGGCGTTCACTGCTGGAGCGGCTGCCGTTCCCGGTCGGTTACGGAGTGGAACTGGGCCTGCTCGTGGATGCGCTGCACACCGTGGGGCTGGACGCGCTGGCACAGGTCGATGTGGGGGTGAGGAAACACCGCCATCAGGACGGGCAGGCGCTGGGCCGGATGGCGGCGGCGATCTACCGGACGGCCCAACTGCGCCTTTCCCGCGGCCACTTGGTACGACCATCCCTCACCCAGTTCGAACGGGGTGAGACCGGCTTCGTTCCGCGTACGCACGCCGTGGACACGGAGGAGCGGCCGCCGATGCAGGAGATCAGGGAGTACGTTTCGCGCCGCGCCGCCTGAGGTGGCCTGACTTCGCACGTTTGGGCGGTTCGCGATCGGGCTAGATTCCGCAACATGGTCTCCGAGCACGTGATCACGTCTGCTGCCCAGGTACTCGTCGCCTCCAACCGCGGCCCGGTCTCGTACGCACTGAGCGAGGACGGTTCGATCAGCGCCAAACGGGGCGGCGGCGGGCTCGTCTCCGGGCTGAGCGCCGTCGAGGACAAGCTGTGGGTCTGCGCGGCGCTCGGCGACGGGGACCGGGAGGCGGTCCGGCGCGGGATCGCCGAGCCGGGCGTACGGATGCTCGACATCGACGCCGATGTGCACGCCGACGCGTACAACGGCATCGCGAACTCGGTGCTCTGGTTCGTCCACCACATGCTGTACCAGACGCCGCTGGAGCCGGTCTTCGACGCGGAGTTCCGCCGGCAGTGGGCGTCGTTCGAGGCGTACAACCTGGCCTTCGCACAGGCGCTCGCCGAGGAGGCGGGCGAAGGCGCGGCGGTGCTGGTGCAGGACTACCACCTGGCCCTGGTCCCCGGCATGCTCCGCGGCCTCCGCCCCGACCTGCGGATCGGTCACTTCTCGCACACCCCGTGGGCCCCGGTCGACTACTTCCGCCTGCTGCCCGACGACATCGCGGAGCAGCTGCTCCGCGGCATGCTCGGCGCGGACCGGGCGGCGTTCCTGACCCGGCGATGGGCGGACGCGTTCACCGCGTGCTGCACGGAGGTCCTGGGCGGCACCGGCCGGACGAGGATCGGCGTGCACGGCCTCGGCGCGGACGCGGACTTCCTGCGCCGTCGCGCGCACCAGCCGGACGTGGACGAACGCATGGCGATCCTGCGGGAGCAGGTGGGCGGCACCGGCCGGAAGACGATCGTGCGGGTCGACCGTACGGAACTGTCCAAGAACATCGTGCGCGGTCTGCTGGCGTACCGGGAGCTGCTGAACACCCGCCCGCAGTGGCGCGAGCGGGTGGTGCATGTGGCGTTCGCGTACCCGTCGCGGCAGGACCTGGCGGTGTACCGGGAGTACACGGCCGAGGTGCAGCGGCTGGCTGACGACATCAACGAGGCGTACGGAACGCCCGATTGGACCCCGGTCCTGCTGCATGTGAACGACGACTTCGCGCGCTCGCTGGGGGCGTACCGGCTGGCGGACGTGGCGCTCGTCAACCCGATCCGCGACGGCATGAACCTGGTCGCGAAGGAGGTCCCGGTGGTCTCCGACCAGGGCTGCGCGCTGGTGCTGTCGCGGGAGGCGGGGGCGTACGAGGAGCTGGGCGCGGACGCGATCGTGGTGAACCCGTACGACGTGTCGGCGACGGCCGCCGCGCTGCACGAGGCGCTGACGATGCCGGACGGGGAGCGGGCGGAGCGGTCGAAGCGGCTGGCTGCGGCGGCGACTGCGTTGCCGCCGCAGCGATGGTTCCTGGAGCAGCTGGAGGAGCTGCGGCAGGAGTGACCGTCCGGGGCGATGGTTCGGGTCGATGGTTCGGGGCGATGGTTCGGGGCGGCCGTTCAGAGGCGCCGGGCGAGGTCCGCGAGGAAGTCGACCACGGCCCCCGGACCCGGCACCAACAGGTCGGCCCGCTCGGCCAGTTCCGGCACTTCGGCGCTTCCGCTGCACACCAGCAGACCCGGGATGCCGTCGGGGCCCTCGGTGCGGAGCTTCTCCACGGCGGCGTACGCGGCGAGGTCCCCCAGGTCGTCCCCGGCGTACAGGACGGACTCGGCGTCCGTCTCCCGCACGTACTCGGCGAGCGCCACGCCCTTGTCCATGCCGGGCGGGCGCAGTTCCAGGACGAGGCGCCCCGGTTCGACGATCAGCCCGTGCCGGGCCGCGAGCCGCCCGAGCGGGCCACGCAGCGCCTCGAATGCGGCCTGCGGGTCGGCGGCGCGGCGCGTGTGGACGGCGACCGCCTGTCCCTTCTCCTCGATCCATGTGCCGTGCCAGGAGTCGAACCGGTCCAGCACGCCCGGGAGTTCGGCTCGGACCGCCGCCACTCCGGGGTGCGGGGCGGGGGCGTGAACGGTGCTGGAGACGGCATCCCAGCGTTCCGCACCGTAGTGGCCGAGGACGACGAGGTGGTCGAGGCCCGGGACGCCCGCGAAGCCGCCGTACCGGACCGCGACGCCGGCCGGGCGGCCGGTGATCACGGCGACGGAGGCGACCTTCGGGGCGAGCGCGGCGATGGCCTCGACGGCGCCGGGGTGAGCGCGGGCCTGGTCCGGGTCCGGGACGATGTCGGCGAGGGTGCCGTCGAAATCGAGGGCGACCACGGCGCGGTCGGGCCGGGCCAGGAGGGCGGCGAGGCCTTCGCGGCCGGCCTGTGTGGTGGGGATGGGGAGGGGCTGCTCTGGGTTGCTTCCCATGGGGCGAGCCTATCGGGGGCGACGCAGGGCGGCTACGGCTGCGCCTGCGGCGGGCCTGCTCCCCTGCCCGCCCCTTCCCGGAGCCGGGGGCCAGCCCCCGGCTACCGCCTCCCGCGCCGGGCCTCCCGCACACGCCGCAGCCGGTTGATCGTCACCGGGTCCTCCTCCAGCGCCCGCCGGTCATCCAGCAACGCATTCAGCAGCTGGTAGTAGCGTGTCGGCGAGATCCCCAGCCCCTCACGGATCTCCCGCTCCTTCGCGCCCGGCCCGGGCCACGACCGCCGTTCCACGGCCAGTACCGCACGCTCCCGCTCGGAGAGCCCCGGCTGCGTCGTGTCCGGGCTCTCCGCACCGGGGGAGTCGTTCTCGGGGGCGGTCATATCAGCCAACATAATGCCCGCGCCGCATCCCGCTACTTCGCCGCTTCTGCTGCCGCCGCCCCTCGCGCGATCTCGGCCAGCACACCCGCCGGACTGCCGCCCGGCTCCACCGCCTTGCCGATGTTCTGCTTGATCAGTTCGCTCGTGCGCGCCCACGACGTCTTGCCGACGGGGTAGAAATCCGAGTTCGGCAGCGCCTCAAGGAACTTCCGCAGCGACTTGTGCTTGGCGTCCGTCTCCATCACCGCGGACGCGCTGTCGGTGACCGGCAGCAGGTCGTACTCGTCGGCGAAGGCCACCACGTTCTTGTCATCGAACATGTAGTCGAAGAATTTACCGATGGCTTGACGGTGGTTGTTCTGCTTGAAGCCCATGATCCAGTCGGCGACGCCCATCGACCCCTCGGTCGGGCCGCTGATGCCGGGCAGCGGCACCATGCCGACCTGCACGCCCTTCTGCTCGGCCTCCTGCATCAGCGTGGGGTGCCCGTTGAGCATTCCGACCTTGCCGCTCGTGAACGCCTCGAACGCCTTCGCCCGGTCCAGCTTTCCGGGAGCCACCGGTCCGACCAGCCCCTTGTCGACCAGGTTCGTCTTCAGCCAGTCGAACGCCTTGACGTTCTCGGCCGAGGCGATGTCGTACGAGCCGACGTCGTCCGTGTAGCCGCCACCTCCGCTGAGCAGCCACATCATCGTCTCGGCCTGGGACTCCTCCTGACCGAGCGGCAGCGCGAACGGGTAGGTGACGCCACGCTGCTTGAGCACCGCAGCGTCGTCACGGATGTCGTCCCAGGTCTTCGGGGCGTCCAGGCCCGCCTGGCTGAAGAACTTCTTGTTGTAGAAGAGCAGCCGGGTGCTGGCGACGAACGGCAGTCCGTACTGGGTCTGGTTGTACTCGCCCGCATCGGCCAGCCGCGGCAGGAAGTTCGCCTGGGTGCGGATGGCGAGCATGTCGTCGGCGCTGTAGAGCTTCCCGGCCTTGGCGTAGTCCGCGTAGGCACCGATCTGCGCGATGTCCGGGGCCTGACCCTTCTTCACCATCTCGGCGACCTTGCGGTCGACGTCCTTCCACGAATAGACGTTGACGTCGACCTTGATGCCGTCGTGGGACGCCTCGAAGTTCCTGGCGAGTTCGTCCCAGTACTTCTCGGAGCTGTTCGCCGCGCTGTTGCCGTAGTCGGCCGCGACAAGTTTGAGGGTGACGTCCCCCGCTCCGCTGCCGGTGCCGCAGCCCGACAACGTTGCCACCATGCCGAGTGCGGCTACCGCCGCGGTCAGTCCCAAGTAGTGCCGCTGCACAGCCAGTCCATCCTCATCGATTAGGTGAACACCCGACCGTCCGGATGAGCTGCGATTTTTACCCATGTCGCCGAGGAAGGTCTACACCAGAGAAGTATCGCTTCTGCAACATAACCGGACCTGTGTCCGGATGGTCCGGGTGTCATTGCACGGGAACGGGACCGACTGTTAAGTACATGTCGGCACACGGCACTTCATGGTCTGCACCTTTCCGTGCCCGCTGTTCTGCACCGACCCGTCGTTACCGTTCCCCCACGCACCGAGGAGCCGTCCAGCATGTCCCGTACCGCATCAGAGATTGCCACCCAGCCCAACTGCTGGCGGCGTGCCGCGGAGGCAGGGGCCGTGTTCGACGGACTGCCGCGGCCGGGTGAGCGCGTCGCCGTCACCGGGTGCGGCACCTCCTGGTTCATGGCGATCGCGTACGCGGCGCTGCGCGAGGCGGCCGGGCAGGGCGAGACCGATGCGTTCGCCTCCTCGGAGTTCCCCGCGGGACGTCCGTACGACCGGGTCGTGGCGATCACCCGCTCCGGTACGACGACCGAGGTGCTCGACCTCCTCGGTGAGCTGCGCGGCAAGGTGACCACCGTCGCGCTGACCGCCGACCCGAAGACGCCCGTGAGGGAAGCCGCCGACGTCGTGGCCGTACTGGACTGGGCGGACGAGGAGTCGGTCGTCCAGACCCGGTTCGCCACCACCGCGCTGGCCTTCCTGCGGGCCGGTCTGGAGGCCGCGGGCCCGCTTCCGGCGGGGGTGAAGACGGTCGCCGAGGCAGCGGTCGACGCGGAGCTCGCGGTGACGGAGCCGCTGGCGGAGGCGGTCGTCGCGGCCGAGCAGTGGACGTTCCTGGGACGCGGCTGGACCTACGGGCTGGCCCAGGAGGCCGGACTCAAGATGCGCGAGGCGGCGGGCGCCTGGACCGAGGCGTACCCGGCGATGGAGTACCGCCACGGACCGATCTCGATCACCGGACCGAACCGCGTCACGTGGGTGTTCGGCGCACTGCCCGAGGGGCTCGCGGGCGAGGTCGCGGGGGTCGGCGGCACCCTGGTCGCCCATGCCACGGCCGACCCGATGGCCGATCTGATCAGGGCCCAGCGGCTCGCGGTCAAGATCGCGGAATCGAAGGGATACGACCCGGACCACCCGCGCAATCTCTCGCGCAGCGTGATCCTGGCGCCCTGAGCCCTCGGCCGCGCCGACCGCCCGCTTCGTTTTGTATGGATGCGCAACAAACAGCGATAGTGGACTAGACCTATCGGGGTCCGGCGGGCGAAACTGTCTCCCGTGAAACACGTCATCGCCCTCGATGTGGGCGGCACCGGAATGAAGGCCGCCCTGGTCGGGGCCGACGGCACCCTGCTGCACGAGGCCCGGCGCGCGACCGGCAGGGAGCGCGGACCCGACGCCGTCGTGGAGTCGATCCTCGCCTTCGCCGCGGAGCTGCGCGCCCACGGCGAGGAACACTTCGGCGAGAGCGCCGCCGCGGCCGGTGTCGCCGTGCCCGGCATCGTCGACGCGGAGAACGGGATCGCGGTCTACGCCTCGAACCTCGGCTGGCGCGACGTACCGATGAGGGACAAGCTCGGCGAGCGGCTCGGTGGAGTGCCCGTCGCGCTCGGCCACGACGTCAGGACCGGCGGCCTCGCCGAGGGCCGGATCGGCGCGGGCAAGGGCGCCGACCGCTTCCTCTTCGTACCGCTGGGCACCGGGATCGCCGGGGCCATCGGCATCGCGGGCACCATCGAGGCGGGCGCGCACGGATACGCGGGCGAGATCGGGCACATCGTCGTCCGGCCGGACGGGCCGGACTGCGGCTGCGGACAGCGCGGCTGTCTGGAGACCCTGGCCTCCGCCTCCGCGGTCAGCCGCGCCTGGGCCACCGCGTCGGGCGACCTCGAGGCCGATGCGGCGGACTGCGCGAAGGCCGTCGCGTCGGGCGATCCCGCGGCCGTACGGGTCTGGCGGAACGCGGTCGACGCACTCGCCGCCGGGCTGGTCACCGCGCTCACCCTGCTGGACCCTCGAACGCTCATCATCGGTGGCGGACTCGCAGAGGCAGGGGAAACCTTGTTCGTACCACTCCGTGCGGCCGTCGAGGAACGCGTCACGTTCCAGAAGCTGCCCCACATCGTCCCGGCGGCCCTCGGGGACACCGCCGGATGCCTGGGTGCAGGGCTGCTCGCCTGGGATCTTCTCTCCACGGAGGTATCCGCCTGATGGCCGGACGCGCAGACAGCACGGTTCTCGCAGGGGCCAAGGTGGTTCTTCCCACCGGGACCGTCGAGAACGGACGGGTGATCGTCGAGGGCACCCGGATCGCCGGCAGTGCACACGAGGGCGCCCGGACCGTCGATCTGACCGGCCACTGGGTCGTGCCCGGCTTCGTCGACATGCACAACCACGGCGGCGGCGGCGCATCCTTCACCTCCGGCACCGTGGACGAGGTCCTCACCGGCGTCCGCACCCACCGCGAGCACGGCACCACCACCCTGGTCGCCTCCACCGTCACCGGCGAGATGGACTTCCTCGCCCAGCGGGCCGGCATCCTCTCCGAGCTCGTCGAACAGGGCGATCTGGCCGGGATCCACTTCGAGGGCCCGTTCATCTCACCGTGCCGCAAGGGCGCACACAGCGAGAAGCTGCTGCGCCACCCGGACCCGGCCGAGGTCCGCAAGCTGGTGGACGCGGCGCGCGGCACCGCGAAGATGTTCACGCTCGCCACCGAACTGCCGGGCGGCATCGAATCGGTGCGGCTGCTCGCCGAGCACGGGGTGATCGCCGCGATCGGACACACCGACGCGACGTACGAGCAGACCGTCGAGGCGATCGACGCGGGCGCCACCGTCGCCACCCACCTGTTCAACGCGATGCCGCCGCTCGCCCACCGTGAGCCCGGCCCGATCGCCGCGCTCCTGGAGGACGAGCGGATCACCGTCGAGCTGATCAACGACGGCACACATCTGCACCCGGCTGCCCTGGAGCTGGCCTACCACCACGCGGGCGCCGCCCGCGTCGCGCTGATCACGGACGCGATGGACGCGGCCGGCTTCGGCGACGGTCAGTACCAGCTGGGCCCGCTCGCCGTCGAGGTCAAGGACGGCGTCGCCCGGCTCGTCGAGGGCGGCTCGATCGCGGGCTCCACGCTCACCCTGGACACCGCGTTCCGCCGTGCCGTCACTCTCGACAGGATCCCGGTCGACGACGTCGTGCAGTCCCTCTCCGCCAACCCGGCGCGCCTGCTCGGCGTGTACGACAGGGTCGGCTCGCTGGAGCCGGGCAAGGACGCCGACCTGGTGGTCCTGGACGCGGACTTCGCGCTCAAGGGCGTCATGCGCAAGGGCGATTGGCTCATTGAGCCCCATCTTGCGTAATTCTGCCCATTATTGACGGCGGGTCGTATACGTAACGAAGAGAAGGCGGTTGGTCCCGAGGTCTGGGCCGACCGCCGTCTCTTTGGCATGATCGCTTCGTAAACAGCAGGGAAAGCGCGTTCTGGCAAGGGATCCGCGTTCCGGCACGGATCGAAGGAGTGACCGAGGTGATCCTCACGGTCACGCTGAACACGGCACTCGACCTGACCTACGGCGTACCGGCATTGGTGCCGCACACCAGCCACCGCGTCGGCGACATCTCGGAACGCCCCGGCGGCAAGGGCCTCAACGTGGCCCGGGTGCTCTCCACGCTCGGCCACGAGACCGTGGTCACCGGCTTCGCCGGAGGCGCCACCGGAGCAGTGCTCCGCGACCTGCTGGCCGGCCTCCCGCCGCGCGACGCACTCGTCGCCGTCGCCGGGAACACCCGCCGCACCATCGCCGTCGTCGACGCGTCCACCGGCGACACCACCCAGCTCAACGAACCGGGCCCGCTCGTCACCACCGGCGAATGGGCCGCCTTCCTCACCACGTACCGAAAGCTCCTCGGCGAAGCGGACGCGGTCGCCCTCTGCGGCAGCCTGCCGCCCGGCATCCACGTCGGCGCGTACGCCGAACTGGTCCGCCTGGCCCGCACCGCCGACGTCCCCGTCCTTCTCGACACCAGCGGCGAACCGCTGCGCCGGGGCATTGCCGCCCGCCCCGACCTGATCAAGCCGAACGCCGACGAGCTCGCCCGGCTCACCGGCTCCCGCGAACCGCTGCGCGCCACCCGCGACGCCCGCCGCCGCGGTGCGCACGGCGTCATAGCCTCGCTCGGCGCGGACGGCATGCTCGCCGTCACACGCGACGGCACCTGGCGGGCCGCGCCGCCCGCCCGGGTCGCGGGCAACCCGACCGGGGCGGGCGACTCCGCGGTGGCCGGACTGCTGTCCGGGCTCGTCGAGGGCCTGAGCTGGCCGGACCGGCTGCGCAGGGCGGTGGCACTGTCAACGGCGACGGTGCTGGCCCCGGCGGCCGGGGAGTTCGACCGGGCAGCGTACGACGAGCTGCTGTCGCGCGTCGGTGTCGAGGAGTACGCACCGACGACGGCCTGAGCCGCACAGCACGCTCCAGCACCATCCCGCACCATCAGAAGTTTCAGGGGTCAGCATGCCGCTCATCAGCACCGGTGAACTCGTCTCGGCCGCCCAGGCCGACCGCCGCGGGATCGCCGCCTTCAACGTCATCACGCTGGAGCACGCGGAGGCCATCGCCGCGGGCGCGGAGCGCGCCGGGGCGCCCGCCATCCTGCAGATCTCCGAGAACGCCGTGAAGTTCCACGGCGGCCGGCTCTCCGCGATCGCCGCCGCGTCGGCCGCCGTCGCCCGCGCCTCCAGCGCACAGCTCGCCCTCCACCTCGACCACGTCGAGTCGGTCGACCTGCTGTACCAGGCGCACGCGGAGGGCTTCGGCTCGGTCATGTTCGACGCCTCGAAGCTTCCGTACGAGGAGAACGTGCGGGCCACAGCCGACGCGGTGGCCTGGGGCCACGAGCGCGGGATCTGGATCGAGGCGGAGCTCGGCAAGGTAGGCGGCAAGGAGGGCGAGGCCCCACTCGACGCCCACGCCCCCGGCGTCCGCACGGACCCGGCCGAGGCCGCCGCCTATGTCGCGGCGACCGGCGTGGACGCGCTGGCCGTCGCGGTCGGCTCCTCGCACGCGATGACCGAACGCACCGCCGCCCTGGACCACGCCCTGATCGGGCAGCTGCGCGACGCGGTCACGGTCCCGCTGGTGCTGCACGGCTCCAGTGGCGTCCCGGACGACGAGATCCGCCAGGCGGTCGCCTCCGGCATGCGCAAGATCAATGTGGGCACGGCCCTGAACACGGCATTCACGGGCGCGGTGCGCGCCTACCTGGCCGAGAACCCGACGGGCGTCGACCCGCGCAAGTACCTCGTCCCGGGCCGCGAGGCGATGGCCGCGACGGTGGCAGGATTCCTGGCGCTGATGGATCCGACAGTATGACTCAAACGTATGTTTGATTTCGGTCGATCAAGAAATAAGTTCACTTCTCCGACACCTCGGAGAAGGAGAACAGCGAGAAGGAACATGACGGCAGGGGCGATCCTGTCCGCCGCCCCGCTGACCGCAGCAGCCGCAAATCCCGCCCGGGCCGCAAGCTCCGTCGGTCCGTCGTACCGGGGATGCAGCACGACCGGATCGGTCCGCAGAACAGCCTGTTCACTCGTTGGCGGCGCTCCGCGCGCCGCCAACGAGCAGTTGATCACTTGTTCAGGTGACCCGACTTCAGCGACAGCTGATCGAGATACGCTTCACACGAATCTCCCTGCTCACAGGAGAGCTTGATGGTGTTCGAGCCCTCCTTGAGATCGATCCAGCCGAACGTGGTCGTCCAGCCCTTCTCCCAGTCGCCCTCCGCTGCAAGCGCGAAGTTCTTCATGTTGATCGATTGAGGCTTGGCACCATTGACCGACAGAGACGTCTTACCGTCCTTGCCGGGCACCGCGTACGTCACGTAGAGCGTGTATTCGCCGCTCTTCGGCACATCAACAGTCCATTCGGCGGACCGGCCCACTCCATTGAGATCGACGTACGAGCCGCCCGCCCCCTTTGCGCCCTTGACCGTATTTGCCAGAGCGGCGGAACCGCCCAGCTTCAGCGTCGCCGCGTCCTGCTTCGGCAGCTCCACCGGAGCCTCGGAGGACGACCCGGTGTCCTTCGGCTTCGGGGACTCGTCGACCTGACCGGCGGCACCGGCCGAGGTGGCGGCCTCGTTCTTCTTGTCGTCGTTGCCGTCGCCGGTCATCAGCGCGGCGCCGATACCGATGAGCACGACCGCGACGACCGCGATCGCGCCGATCAGCAGGCCCTTGTTGTTCGGACCGCCCTTGCCGGGACCACCGGTCCGGCCGCGGCCGCCCTGCGAGGCGACCGGCGCGGTGGGCGCGCCACCGGGGTAGGTCTCGGGGGCGGCGTACTGCGCGTTCGGCCCGCCGTAGGGTGCCTGCGGCTGGCCGTACGGCTGCTGCGGCGGCACCTGCTGCCCGTACTGGCGCTCGCCGACGGTCCGGACCTGGTTGTACGAGGTTCTCGGCACGCCGGGCTGCGAGACCGGACCCGGGTAGCCGTATCCGCCCTGCCGCGGCGACTGGGCGCCGGCCGCCTGTCCGTCCTCGTACAGGTAGCCGAACGGATCGTCGTCCTCGGGTGTGTGTGCGCCGTTGTTCCCGGCCGTCATCCCTGGGTCACTCCTCACCATGTCGCCAGCCGTCGCCTGAAAATCGCCAGCCGTGGCCGACCGGCCGAGCCTACCCCGAACGGAGCACACCGAGAATTGCTGTTGGCCTCCGGGGCCCCTCCCACACCGTGGCAGGGGTACGGCAACGGATACCGGAACGGACCTGTCGTGAACGTCAGCCGGCCCTGCGGTGAACCTTCGACCGGGACCGCTTTTCCACGTACATCCGCTGGTCGGCGGAGCGCAGCACCTCTTCGGCGGTCATGCCGCAGCCGGCCCAGCCGATCCCGAAACTCGCCCCGACCCGCACCGCGCGACCATCCACCCGAATGGGCGGAATGATGGCGTTACGGAGGCGTACGGCCAGATCCGCGGCGTCTGCGGCGCCGAGCCCGTCCGCGAGGACGACGAATTCGTCACCCCCGAGCCGTGCGACGGTGTCGCCGTCGCGTACACAGGTGGTGAGCCGGCGGGCGACCTCGATCAGGACGGCGTCGCCGGTGTGGTGCCCGAAGCGGTCGTTGATCGACTTGAAGCCGTCGAGGTCGCAGAAGAGGACCGCAAGCCCCTTCGCCCCGTCGTCGCTCTCGTCGTCGGGTGCCACGGCGTGCACATGGTGGTCGTACAGGCCGCCGGCCCCCGCGTCGGCCTCGAAGCCGTCGGCACGGAAGCCGTGCACGCGGCTCTCCGCGTCCTCGACGTCGCCGTAGGCCGCGTCCAGCGCCTCCACGGCGGTGGTGGTCGCCGCATACGGACGCTCGCAGAGCCGGGCGCTGAGCCGCGCGCGCAGCTCGGCACTGTTGGGCAGCCCGGTCAGCGCGTCGTGCGAGGCGCGGTGCGCCAGATGCAGCTCGTGGCGCTTGCGCTCCTCTATGTCCTCTACATGGGTCAGAAGGAAGCGCGGACCGTCGGCGGTGTCCGCGACGACGGAGTTGCGCAGCGAGACCCAGAGGTACGAGCCGTCCCGGCGCCCGAGCCGCAGCTCGGCGCGGCCGCCCTCGGCGGACGTCCGCAGCAGCGTGCCGACGTCCTCGGGGTGGACCAGGTCGGCGAAGGAGTAGCGGCGCAGTACGGAGGCGGGGCGGCCGAGCAGCCGGCACAGGGCGTCGTTGGTGCGCAACAGCCTGCCGTGCTGATCACCGCCCATCTCGGCGATGGCCATGCCGCTGGGGGCGTACTCGAAGGCCTGGCGGAACGACTCCTCGCTGGCCCGCAGCGCCTGCTGCTCGCGTTCGAGCCGGACCAGGGCGCGCTGCATGTTTGCTCGGAGCCGGGCGTTACTGATCGCAATGGCCGCTTGCGATGCATACATCTGGAGGGCCTCGCGGCCCCAGGCGCCGGGACGGCGGCCGTTGCGCGGGCGGTCGACGGAGATGACGCCGAGGAGGTCGCACCCACCCCCGGACGCGTACATCGGGGCGTAGAGCCGGTCCTGTGGGTGCCACTCGTCCTCGAAGCGGGGCTCGGGGCCCTCGGTGTGCCACTGCGGTACGTCGTCGTCGAGGAGGATCCAGCCGTCGGTGTGCGGTATGAAGCGGAGCTCGTCCCAGCACTCCCCCATGGCCAGCCGGCGATCCCACGAGGCACGGGAGCCGGCGCGACCGGTGATCAGGGATTCGGCGGCGGAGTTGCCCGCGAAGGCGGCGACGACGAGATCACCGTCGGGACGGACGAGGTTGACGCAAGCCAGCTCGTATCCGAGACCGGCGACGATTCCGTCGGCCACGGTCTGCAGTGTGTCGGCCAGGCTCCGCGCCGTATTGAGATCGGCGACGGCCTGATGCAGCTGCCGCATCGTCGCTAGACGGACGTACGGCTCCGACTCGGCCTCCATTGCTCGCACTCCCCGAGACCTCGACAGCACTCCAGGTTTCATATCGACGTACTTGTTCGCAGTGTCACCGCCACTGAATCACAGTGAGCTGTCCACCCGGTACACAGGGTCAACAAATATTGCGCTCTGTGACTCAAGTCACAACAGATGATGAAGGGTTCCGAGCGCACACCGAAGCGACCCGTCCGTTTCTTGAACGCAAATCTGTACGTTGCAGTATGTTGCACCGTGCCGTCCCGGCACGCCCCCATGGGCCCGGAGTCCTAGGACCCCTCTGGTCCCCTGGCCCGATGCGGCGGTCGCAACCCGCGGCTAGCGTGCCCGTTGTGTTGCAGACGAAGCCCCCCGCCCCGCGATCCGAGCCCATCCCCCATGCTGAGGGGGTGAGCAACGACGAGTTCCGCGGCGCCCTCACCCGGCTGGCCGCCGGCGTGGTCCTGATCACCGCTCAGGAACCGCCGCTCGACGAGAACGGGCGCGGCGAGGACGTCGGCATGACGGCGACCGCCTTCATGTCCGTGTCGCTGGACCCGCCGCTCGTCCTGGTGAGCCTGCGAAACGGCTCCCGGATGGACGACCTGCTCGACGAACAGCCGCTGTGGGCGGTCTCCGTGCTCGCGGAGAGCCAGCGGCACATCGCGGGACGGTTCGCGATGAAGGGCCGGATCAGCGACCGGCTGCTGTTCGAGGACATCCCCTATGTACGGGGAGAGGTGTCGAGCGCACCGCTGATCGGCGGGGCCCTCGCCACCCTGGAGTGCCGCACGGAACAGCGAGTGCTCGCGGGCGACCACACGCTGGTGATCGGGCGGGTGCTGAGCGCGGCACTGCCGAGCGCGGACGGCGGGCCGCTGACGTACTTCCAGGGGCGCTACCGGCAGCTCGGCTGACGGGGACCCGCCTACCAGTCGCGGCCGGAGCGGCCGCGCTTCGTATCGCCGCGCTGCTTCTTCTCGCGCAGCCGGCGCTCATTGATCCCGCGCGGGATCCTGGACTTGCGGCGCGGCTTCGGGGGCGGCGCGGTGGCTTCGGCCAGCAGGGCGGCGAGGCGGACGAGTGCGGTCTCTCGGTTGCGCCACTGGGAGCGGTGCTCCGACGCCCGTACGCTGACGACGCCACCCACCAGCCTGCTCGCCAGACGCTGGAGCGCCCGCTCCTTCCACACCTCGGGGAGCGCGTCGGTCGCCGCGAGGTCGAAGCGGAGCTCCACCTGGGAGTCGCTGGTGTTGACATGCTGCCCGCCGGGCCCGGAGGACCGCGAGAAACGCCACATGAGTTCGGCCTCCGGCAGGGAGACCGAACCGCGGATGACATAGGGCCCGGACATGACACCCATGTTCCCTGGCCCGGAGCCCGTTCGTCACCTCCTTTTGCCACCCCCGGTCGTCAGTTCGGTAAAGAAAGTAAAGGGAGCAGGAACCTCTCGGTCCTCTGCCTGCGTTATGACGGGTGACGGTAGCTTCGTGAAAAGCACGAAGCCCGCACACGACGATGAAAGGGACTTCCCATGGCAGTAAGCCTGTCCAAGGGCGGCAACGTCTCGCTCACCAAGGAGGCCCCGGGCCTTACCGCTGTCACGGTCGGCCTCGGCTGGGACGTCCGCACCACCACTGGCACTGACTTCGACCTCGATGCCTCGGCGATCGCGGTGAACCCGGGAGGAAAGGTCGTCTCCGACGGCCACTTCGTCTTCTTCAACAACAAGTCGACCCCGGACCAGACCATCGTCCACACCGGTGACAACGTCACGGGCCAGGGCGAGGGCGACGACGAGCAGATCAACGTCAACCTGGCGGGCCTGCCGGCCGACGTCGACAAGATCGTCTTCCCGGTCTCGATCTACGACGCCGAGACCCGCAGCCAGAATTTCGGCCAGGTCCGCAACGCGTTCATCCGCATCATCAACCAGGCCGGCGGCACCGAGCTCGCCCGCTACGACCTGAGCGAGGACGCCGCCACCGAGACCGCGATGGTCTTCGGCGAGCTGTACCGCAGCGGCGCGGAGTGGAAGTTCCGAGCGGTGGGCCAGGGCTACGCCTCGGGCCTGCGCGGCATCGCCCAGGACTTCGGCGTCAACCTCTGACGCGACACGCACGCGGCAGCAGGGTTCGGGGCCTGACCTGAACCGAGCGGGCGCCCCCGGCCGATTCGCCTTCGGCCGGGGGCGCCCGTGCGTCCGCGCCACGACCGGAACACGCCGAGAGCCCACAGAGACACAAAGGGTGTGCGACATGATCAGCGAACCGCTGCTGCCGGCGGCCGGTGCCCTTCCTGGCCCGCTGCTCGCCGAACTCACCGCGCTCTACGCCTCCAACCTGGCGTTCCAGCAGCTCAGCGGCGACTTCCCCGACCCCGGCAACATCCGGCCCGAGCAGGTCGCCGCCTCGCTCGCCGACGAGCTGGCGAACCCGGACACCGAGGTGCTGCTCGCCCGGTCTCAGGGGCAGTTGGTCGGCGTGGCCATCACCCTCGCGCACCACCCGGACCCGGCCGACCCCGACCCGTGGATCGGGTTGCTCATGGTCGACGCCCGGCAGCACCGCTCCGGGTACGGGCGACAGCTGGCCGGTCTCGTCGAGGACCGGTTCCGGGCAGCCGGGCGGGACGGCATCCGGCTGGCCGTCCTGGAGAACAACCCCAAGGCGCTCGCCTTCTGGACCGCGCTCGGCTACGCCGTCATCGACCACCGCCGCGACCGCTCGCTGGGCCGCCCCTGCTCGGTGCTGCACAAGGCGCTGAAGGCCGCCGACGTGAAGTAGTTCCCGGCGGGTTCCCGGGCCGGTCAGCTCTTTTCCGGGGCGGGCCGGCCGTGTCCGTACAGCCAGGTGTTCCACAGACGCGTCAGATTCTGCCCCGTCGTCTTTTCCACGTACGCGGTGAAGTCGGCCGTCGACGCCGTGCCGTACCGATGGGCCTTCGTCCAGCCCTCGACGAGCGCGAAGAACCGCCGGTCGTCGTCGACCGCCTGCCGGATCTTGTGGATCACCATTGCCCCGCGCCCGTACACCGGAGCCTGGGAGATGTCCGCCGCCGTCGGCGGATCCGCGGGCGGGAACGCCCAGTTGTCATCGCTCGCGAAGGCGGCGTCAAAATTACGCTGGACGGGAACGCCCTCCTTGTCCGCCTCCCACAGCCACTCCGCGTACGTCGCGAAGCCCTCGTTGAGCCACATGTCGCGCCAGCTCGCGGGCGTGACGGAGTCCCCGAACCACTGGTGGGACATCTCGTGGACGAGGAGTCCGACGGTCGGCGGCCCAGGGAAGTACGGCCGGTTCTGGGTCTCCACCGCATACCCGGAGTCATGCGGGCGGTCGACGATCGCGCCGGTCGCCGAGAACGGGTACGGGCCGAAGCGCTCGGCCTCCCACCGCACGATCTCGGGGATCCGGGCGAGGGTCCTGGCGCTCGCCGCGGCCGCAGCCGGGTCCACGGCCGTGAACACCTTGATGCCGTCGGGGGTCGTCGACGCCTTCGTGTCGAAGCGGCCGATGGCGAGCGTCGCGAGATAGCTGGCCATGGGTTCGGCGGTGTGCCAGTGGTACGTGGCGGTGGCGCCGGAGACCTTCCGGGACATCAGCTCGCCGTTGGAGACGGCCGTCAGGCCCCGGGGGACGGTGACCGTGAGGTCGTAGGACGCCTTGTCGCTCGGGTGGTTGTTGCCGGGGAACCAGGCCATCGAACCGACCGGCTCACCGAGCGCGACCGATCCGTCCGCCGTCCTCAGCCAGCCCTCCTTCGACCCGTCCGGATCGGTGAGGGTCAGCGGGGAACCGGAGTAGTGGACGACCGTACGGAAGGTCCTGCCCTTGTTCAGATGGCTCTCCACCTCGGCGTCGGGGCGCAGCGTCAGCTCGCGGCCCGCCCGGTTGACGGCGGCCGGACGCCCCTCGACCTGCGCGGACCCGACGGTCAGCCCGGCCAGATCGAGGTTGAAGGCGCTGAGGTCCTGGGTGGCGCGCGCGGTGATCACGGCGGTGGAGCGGATCCGCTGGGAGGCCGGGTCGACGTCCATGGTGAGGTCGTAGTGCGTGACGTCGTACCCGCCGTTGCCGGCCTTCGGGAAGTACGGGTCGCGCAGACCGGCGGAGCCGGGAGTGCCCTCCACGCCACCGGTGCAGCCGGCGGTGAGGGAGACGACGGCGGCGGCTGCGAGGGCCAGAGGCAGGGCGGTGGGACGCACACAGTGATCCTATGTGCGAAATGTCGGTTCCGACCCGGCCGGGCCCGCGGCGCCCACGCCGGCCGCGCGGGACGCCTGACCCGGGCAGAGAAGCAGCCGCCGCCTCGCCCCGCGCCGACGCGTCCCCGGGCATGACACCATCGATCTCGTGCTCGACATCGGCTACTCCCTCTCCCGACGCTTCCCCGATCCCCCGCAGACCGACTACCGCCGCGCGGACGTCCACGCTCTGCGGCACGATCTGTTCTCCGGGGACGTCTACCTCGCGGACACCAAGGCGGACCGCGAAGTATCCACAGCCTGGGGATGGGTTCCCGTGCTCGACTTCGCGTGGGCGCTCTGCGACATCGTCGAGCAGATCGACCAGGACCCCCGCGGCAGCCGCTCGCACCGGCGGCAGATCGCCGAGCTGGACTTCACCGAATCGTCCGACCGGATGCTCTTCGAGCGCCGCTTCGGCTGGGTCGACGTCGAGGCCGACTGGATGCCCGGCGACGAACCCCCGCTCACCTTCGGCCACTCCCTCCTGCGCCGCGAGGCCCGCGACTTCCTGCACGACCTGATCGCGGACCTGGCCGACATGCACGAGGGCCTCGCCGACAATCCCGTGATCTGGGACCTCCAGGCCCGCTTCCCCCGCGTCTGACCGACCCCGGCGCGGACCGGAGCCATCCCCCTACGCCTCCACCCGCACCCCGATCTGTGCCGCGAACGCCGGCGCCAGCTCCATCAGCTGCAGCGGGCTGATCACCGCCCCCGCCAGCCGCTCCACCCCCCGCGCGATGTCCAGCTCGGCAACCGTCCGCAGATCCACCGCGTCCATCCGCGCGGAGCTGAAGTCGGCCCGCTTCAGCACACAGTCCCGGAACTCCACCCGCACCAGCTGCGCATCCCCGAAGTCCGGCTCGGACAGCACGCAGCCCTCGAAGACCACGTCCGTCAGCCGCGCCTTCCGCAGATTCAGGTAGTCGATCTTCCCGCCGCGCACATGCACCCGCTCCAGCACCGCACCGTGCAGCTGCACCCCGCCCAGCCGCGCGTCCACCACCTCCACATCGCGCAGTGACGCCCCCGCGAGATCGGTGCCCACACCTCGCACCCCCGTCAGCACCGAGTCGATGAAGCGGGCCCTGACCAGCTCCGTACGGTCGAGAGCGCACCCCTCCAGCGCGCAGTCCATGAACCGCGCGCCCGGCCCCGACTCGTCCGCGAGATCCACCCCCTCGAACCGCATGCCGTCGTAGTCGCCGTCCGGCTCCAGCCCCTCCCCGTCGAAGGGAACGAGCGGCGGCAGCCGCACCTCCGGCCGCCGCGCCGCCGCGACGGCGCCTTTTCCGCCCGCGCCCTCACTCCTGCTGTTACGTGCCATGACCCCATCGTGACCCACGCCACTGACAACGCCCCGCGCCGATGTCACACATCGGCGCCGCCCACCGTCCCCTCTGTGACGCCTTCTTCGACCGAGGAGACCGGAACACATGCAGCGCATCCACATCATCGGCGGCGGCCTCGCCGGGTTCACCGCAGCGATCACGGCCGCCGAGTCCGGCGCCCTGGTGACCGTCCACGAGGCCCACCACACTCTCGGCGGCCGCGCCAGGACCGCCGAAGGCCCGTACCGCACCAATGACGGACCCCACGCCCTCTACCGCCGCGGACCGCACTGGACCTGGCTCGCGCAGCGTGACCTCCTCGGCCCGACCGCCACCGTGCCGCTGCGCCAGGCCGGCAGACTCCGCTTCCGGCTGGGCGGCGCGCTGCGCAGAACCCCGCCCCTCGCCCTCCTCCGGCTGACCCGCCGCCGGGCCGAACACGCCCCCGTCGACACCGACTTCCGCACCTGGGCCACTACCCAGGTCGGCGAGGAGGGAGCCCGCACAGCCGCGCACTTCGCCGCCGTCGCGCTCTACCACCACGACCCCGGCGCGCTCTCCGCCGCGTTCGTCCAGGAGCGGCTGCGCCGCGCAGCCGCACTGCCGCCCGAGGCCCGCTACCCGGTCGGCGGCTGGGCGCAGGTCATCGACCGGATGGCCGCGCGCGCCTGGAACCTGAGCGTCCGGATAGAGACGGCGACCCGGATCGACCCGAGCACCCTCGACTGCCTGCCCGCAGCGGCCCGGTCGTCGTCGCCACTTCCCTCGACGCCGCCCGCGGCCTGCTCCGCGACCCCACCCTGACGTGGGACAGCGGCAGGACCGCCCTGATCGACCTGGCCCTGCGCACCCGGCGCAGCGACGCGTTCGCCGTCTCCGACCTGGACGCCCCCGGCTGGATGGAACGCTTCAGCGCCCAGGACCGCACCCTCGCCCCGGCGGGCCGACAGCTCGTCCAGGGGCAGCTTCCCGTCGCCCCCGGCGAGTCGAAGGCGACCGGCATCGCCCGTGCCGAAGACCTCCTCGACCTCGGCTTTCCCGGCTGGCGCGACCGCGTCGAGTGGCGGCGCGAGGCCCTCGCCACCGGCCGTACGGGCGCGGTCGACCGCCCCGGCACCACCTGGCGGGACCGGCCGGCCATCGACCGCGGCAACGGCATCTACCTGGCGGGCGACCAGGTCGCGGCGCCCGGACTGCTCAGCGAGGTGTCGTTCAACAGCGGAATGGAGGCCGCCGTGCTCGCACTCGGAGCGGGCGAAAGGCCGCGGCCGACCCGTCGGGCGCTTGACCTCAAGCGGAGTTGAGGTCGGAGGGTGAACCCCGACAGCCAGTCGACCCGGGGAGCCCGCCATGCACGCCGTCCGCCTCCACACCTTCGGCCCCGCCGAGAACCTCACGTACGAAACGGCCGACGACCCCGTACCCGGCCCCGGCCAGGTCCGTATCGCCGTCGCCGCGGCGGGCGTGCACCTCCTGGACACCGCCCTGCGCGAGGGCATGGCCGGCCCTTTGCCGGCCCCCGCCGAGCTGCCCACCGTCCCCGGCCGGGAAGTCGCCGGAACGGTCGACGCGCTCGGCGAGTCCACCGACCCCACCCTGCTCGGCAAGCGCGTCGTCGCCCATCTCGGCACGGCCCCCGGGGGTTACGCCGAACTCGCCGTCACCGACGCCGACAGGCTCCACGAGATCCCGCCCGGCCTCGACGAAGCCGAAGCCGTCGCCATGATCGGCACCGGTCGCACCACGCTCGGCATCCTGCAGTTCACCGAGCTCGGCCCCGACTCCATCGCCCTGGTCCCGGCCGCCGCGGGCGGCATCGGAACCCTGCTCGTGCAGTACGCCAAGAACGCCGGGGCCACCGTCATAGGCCTGGCCGGCGGCCCCGCCAAGGCCGCCGCGGTCAGGGCCAACGGCGCCGACCTCGCCGTCGACTACACCCTCCCCGACTGGCCCCGGCGGGTCCGCACCCACCTGGACGGCCTCGGCCGCCGCGCCACCGTCGTCTACGACTCCGTGGGCGGCATCACCGGCCGCGCGGCCGTCGACCTCCTGGGCAAGGGCGGGCAGCACATCGTCTTCGGCTGGTCCGGCGAAGGACTCCGCAACGGGTCCCCGCTCACCTTCACCGAGGCGGAACTCGCCGAACGCGGCATCACGTCCCAGGGCGTCCTCGGCCCGGCGATGCTGCAGAAGGCAGGCGGCCTGCGCGTCCTCGAAGAACGCGCGCTCGCCGAAGCCGCCGCCGGTCGCCTGCGCCCCGCCGTCCAGCGCTTCCCCCTCGCCGAAGCGGCCGCCGCCCACCGCGCCCTGGAGACGCGCGGCACGATGGGCAAGGTCGTCCTCGTGCCGTAGGAGGTGTCCGGCAGAGGTCAGCCGCCGAGCTTCGCCAGCGCCCCATCCGTCAGCCGGTACACCGTCCACTCGTCCTGCGGCCGCGCGCCCAGCGACTCGTAGAAGGCGATGGACGGGGCGTTCCAGTTCAGCACCGACCACTCCAGACGCTCGTAGCCCCGCTCCACACAGATCCGCGCCAGCTCCGTCAGCAGCGCCTTCCCGTGCCCCCCACCGCGCCGGTCCGGACGTACATACAGGTCCTCCAGGTAGATGCCGTGCACGCCGCGCCACGTCGAGAAGTTCAGGAACCACAGCGCGAAGCCGACGATCTCGCCGTCCTCGTCGGACTCCGCAATGTGCGCATACGCGGCGGGCCGCTCACCGAACAGTGCCTCGCACAGCTGTCCCTCGGTGGCGTTCGCCTCATGAAGCGCCTTCTCGTAGTCGGCCAGATCGCGGATCATCGCGTGAATGACAGGGACATCAGCAGCGGTAGCGGTACGAATCATGAGGGCAGCGTAAACACGCGTCCGTCCTGTGCCGCTGCTCACCCCTGTCCCCTCCCTCACTCACTCACCGCCCCAGCAGCTGCCGGGCGATCTCCGCCTGGTCCGGCGGCAGCCGGTGTTCCCCCTCCGCCACACTCCAGAGGCCGTTCTGCAGCACCCGCCCCAGCGTCCAGGCCCGCGCCCGCCCCCGGTCCAGCCCGAGCACCTCCGTCATCAGATCGAACCGCCACCGCACCGCCGACGCGTGGAAGAGCATCTCTCCCTGCTCCTTGAGAGCTTGGGGACGGTTGGCCAGGGCGGGCATCAGATCGAACCCGGGGTCCCCGGCCAGTGGCTTCGGGTCCAGCGCGATCCACTCGTGCGCCCGGCCCTCCTCGGCCCGTCCGGCCAGGATGTTGTTGTAGTGCAGGTCCCAGTGGAGCAGCCGGTCCCCCGGTTCCCCCGCCACCTCTCGTACCGCCGCCGCGCAGTCCCTCAGCAGCCGCCGCTCGTCCGCGTCCGTCAGCCCCGCCACCGCCCGCGCCACCCCGTCCAGCATCCGCTCCGCGACGTCCCCGAGCCGGCGCAGCCCGTCCGGCGCGGGTACGGACGTCAGCCGGGCCAGCAGCCCTGCGAGCACCTCGACCGCCACCCGCTCGTCGGCCACCTCCGACAGCGGCCGCCGCTCGTCCAGCCGCTCCAGCAGCATCGTGCCGGTCCCGGGGTCGTGGTCGAGCAGCCCCACCGCTCCCGCACCCGCCTCACCCCAGACCCGCAGCGCGACCGGCTCCCCCGCTGTCTCCTCGTCCTGCGCCTGGAGCTTCAGCGCCGCCCGCCTGCCGTCCGACGCACGCACCACCGGCAGCACCAGCGCGCACACTCCGTACATCGCGGCCCCGTCCCGCCGCAGCCCCCACTCCCCCAGGAACCGGTCCGCGAGCCCCGGCAGCGCGGCCAGAAACGCCCGCCCGGCCTCGCCGTTGTACTTGGACTGGGTGGCGATCAGCGCGTCCGGAATGTCAATCACGCACCCGATCGTAGGGCCGTGCATCAATCGTCTATGGCCCCGAGCAGCCCCTCCCCGCCCACACACCCGGCCCCCGCGCGAGCCGTCCGCGCCGTCGGCTCCTGGATCCGCAGCGCTCCCGGCACCTACATCTGGCTGGCGATCCTCTTCGCCACGACCGTCGTCGTGCACCAGATGTCACCCGATTTCGAAGAGGATTTCCTGCGCCAGCGCTCGACCAACATCCACGAGCTGCTCCGCGACCCGGTACGCGTCCTCATCTCCAGCGCCTTCTGGATCGAGGGTGGCCACTGGCTCACGTACGCCTTCCTCTTCACGGTCTTCCACGCCCCTGCCGAACGCTGGCTCGGCACGCTGCGCTGGTTCGCGGTCGCCGCCCTCGCGCACGTCGTGGCCACCCTCGTCAGCGAGGGCGTCCTCGCCTGGGCCGTCCGCCACGGGCAGGCACCCGTGTCCGTGGTCAACACCTTGGACATCGGGGTCAGTTACGCACTCGGGGGTGTGGTCGCCGTCCTCACGTACCACGTCCCCCGGCCCTGGCGGCTGGTGTACCTCTTCGCCGTCCTCGTCGTCTACGGCGTCCCCCTGGTCACCGGCCGCACCTTCACCGACCTCGGTCACCTCACCGCCGCACTCATCGGTCTCGCCTGCTACCCGCTCACCCGGGGGACGACGAAACCACCCCTCGCCCAGTAACGTCCCGCCACACAGGAACTCAGGCTTCACACCGGACAAGCAGGGGCAACATGAGCACCGTCAGCACGGTCAACGGCGGAATATCGTTCTGGTACGCGGATCAGGGCACCCCCACCGCCCGCGAGCCCCTGCCCGGCGACGCCACGGCCGATGTCTGCATCGTCGGCGGCGGATACACCGGCCTGTGGACCGCCTACTACCTCAAGAAGGCCGTCCCCTTCCTCAACATCACCGTCCTCGAAGCCAAGTTCTGCGGCTACGGCGCCTCCGGGCGCAACGGCGGCTGGCTCTACAACGGCATCGCGGGCCGCGACCGCTACGCGAAACTCCACGGCCACGACGCCGCGGTCCGCCTCCAGAAGGCGATGAACGACACCGTCGACGAAGTCGTACGCGTCGCCGCCGAGGAGAACATCGACGCCGACATCCATCAGGGCGGTGTCCTCGAAGTCGCGTACACCCCCGCTCAGCTGGCCCGCCTCAAGGACTTCCACTCCGTGGAGATCGCCTTCGGCGAGACCGACCGCGTCCTGCGCGGTGCCCGCGAGACCGCCGAACGCATCCGCGTCACCGGAGCCGTCGGCTCCACCTGGACCCCGCACGGCGCCCGCCTGCACCCGGTGAAACTCGTCAAGGGCCTCGCCGACGCCGTCGAAGCGCTCGGCGTCACCATCCACGAATCGACACCCGTCACCGAGATCAAGCCCAAGCACGCCCACACCCCGTACGGCACCGTCCGCGCCCCGTACATCCTGCGCTGCACCGAAGGCTTCACCGCGGGGCTCAAGGGCCAGCGGCGCACCTGGCTCCCGATGAACTCCTCGATGATCGCCACCGAGCCGCTCCCCAAGGAGATCTGGGACACCATCGGCTGGGAGGGCCGCGAGACCCTCGGCGACATGGCTCACGCCTACATGTACGCCCAGCGCACCGCCGACAACCGCATCGCGCTCGGCGGCCGCGGCGTCCCCTACCGCTACGGCTCCGCCACCGACAGCGACGGCCGTACCCAGCCCGCCACCATCGAGGCCCTCCGCGACATCCTGGTCCGCTTCTTCCCCACCACGGCGGGTGTCCGCATCGACCACGCCTGGTCCGGCGTCCTCGGCGTCCCCCGCGACTGGTGCGCCACCGTCACCCTCGACCGCTCCACCGGCCTGGGCTGGGCCGGCGGTTACGTCGGCTCCGGCGTCGCCACCACCAACCTCGCCGCCCGCACCCTGCGCGACCTGATCCAGCAGGACTCCGGCCAGTCGGGTCCCACCGAGCTGACCGCCCTCCCCTGGGTCAACCACAAGGTCCGCCGCTGGGAGCCGGAACCCTTCCGCTGGATCGGCGTCCACGGCATGTACGCGGCCTACCGCACCGCGGACCGCCGGGAACTCACCTCCCCCCGCCCCGGCACCGACCCCATCGCCAGGGCGGCGGACCGGCTGGCGGGGCGGCACTGACCGAGGGAGATCCCGCGAAGGCGCAGCACACGATCACGCGCGCAAGGGCAGCCGTCGACAACATCGGCTGAGACGTGGGCGGAAGCCGCGGTGGACAACATCGGCTGACCTGGGTGCGGATGGGCGCCGGTCGGTGACGGGGAGCATGAGGTAGCGCATGACCGGCTGGGCTGGCGAGGTGCCGCCGGTGGACGCGCTGCCCCGGGTGGCAGAGATCCTCGCGACTCGCCACCACCTGCAGTCGATGCTGATCCAGATCCGCAAGGCCCGCCGCGACCTGGCGGTACCGCCCCGCTTCGAAGGCCCCGACGGCCGCCTCGTCGACAGCGGTGTGGAGACCACGCTGGTCCAGATCCGTCTGGACGCACGGCTGCGCTGAGTCCCCGGCCGCCGACGGCGGCCACGAGCGGTCCCGGTCCGCGTGCGGGCCGGGACCGTCGCGGCTTCGCACCTGCCACGTTTCACAAGTGGCTCACATGTTGGCTGACTTGGCGTCAGCCGTTCATGCGGAACGCATCCGCCGGTCAGCAGGTGATCATCATCGGCCGGGATCGTCCGCTCATGGCGATCGCCTCCCGCACCGCCAGAATCCGCCCGTCCGCCGCCGTGGCGATCGCCGTGGCCGCGTCCGCGTCCCTCTTCGTCGGCACGACGCCCGCACAGGCCGCGTCCCACGCGGTTCCGACCTACGAAGTGAAGATCAACCTCACCACCACCGCGCTGGACGCGTCGCACACCCCGCTCGCGGCCGTGAAGTCCGCCTTCGGGATCACGGGCTCCGCCAAGGCCCGTTCGTACACCTACTACGACACCGGCGCCCAGGCCCTGGACGCCCAGGACTGGGAGGCCCCGCCAATCGATGTCACCGGCCGCATCGGCCTGGGGGTCAGGCCTCCTCGGGATCGGCCGGTGGCGTGATCGGACGTGGCACGGGTCTGGCACGCCGATCCCAACGGGATGAACTGCCGTCAACTTGACCCGGCCCTGAAGGGCCGGGCTTGGAGGTAGGGCACCACTGGCTGTGGTGTGGCCTCCTCCGTCCAGACACCCCTATGGGGTGGCAGGGACGCGTGACTCACGCCCCGAGATCCACACAGCTTCGCCCTTGCGGCCGATGTTGTGGGACGCGTTGTCGTCCGCGTGCATGAGGGCCCCGCAGGACCGGCACGCGAACGTTGCTTGATCGACACGGTTCTTCCGGTCGATATAGCCGCACTCGGAGCATTGCTGGCTGGTGTACGCCGGATCGACGTACACCAGCGGCACCCCAGCCCGCTTCGCCTTGTACTCCACGAAAGAGGCGAGCTGGTGGAAGCTCCACGAGTGCAGTGTGGTCCGCTGGTCCTTTCGGAGCCGTACCCGGTCGCGGATGCCCGTGAGGTCTTCGAGGGCAATACCCGCGCCGGTGCGTTCAGCGGTGGTGACGATGGTCTTGGAAATGATGTGGTTGACGTTCGCGGCGTGCCGCGACTCCTTGCGGCTTCGGTGCTTGAGCCGACGCTTGGCGGACTTCGTGCCCTTGGCCTGGAGCTTGCGCCGGAGTTCGAGCTGACGCTTGCGGTGCCGGTTCATCCCGCGTCCAGCGGCCCGGTATCCCGTGCTGGCGGTGGCGATATTGACGACGCCGAGGTCGACGCCGTGGAACCCGTGGGGATTCTCGTTGACCGGTGCTTCGGGGATATCGCACACCGCGACCAGGTAGAACGCGCCATCACGTTCGATCAGATCGGACTCGCCCTTACGGTGCTCCCGAAGCGTCTTGAGCGCGTCGGCGGAGCAGACGAAGCAGATGTTCTTCAAACGCCCGGCGGTGGTCCACATGCTGACGGTATGCGCGTCGTACTGCCAGGACAGGCACCGGTCGTCGTACGGGTGCGCGGCCTCGGGACGGAAAACGATCGGCTTGGACTCGACCTTGATCCGGCGCTTGCCACCGGGCTTGCCGAGGTTCCCGGCCCGGATGTTCGCCTTCAATGTCGTGTAGGCGTCGCGGACCTTCTTGATGGTGTGCTGCGCGGCCTGCGCGCCGAGTCCGCGTTGCTTGAGTTCGGCATAGGTGTGCTTGCGCAGCTCGTACTCACTCGGCACGCCACGCTCGAACGCCATGCCCGATACCCAGTTCGCAGACTCATTGACCGCGCGCAGGGTCGCCGACAGCGCGGGGGCCTGGTCGGCCTCCGGCATCAGCTTGACCTGCACGACGATCTTCACGGGCGTGATCGTATCATTGATCTATGTCACCACGCTGGGAGCCAAACCCCAACATTCGCAGGGGCCGTACGGTCGTCTACACCCTCCACGCTCATTTGGTCTTCACGCCCAAGTATCGGCGTGGACCGTTCACCGACGAGATCCTTCGACGCTGCGAGGAGGTCATGCGGGACGTCTGCGCGGACTTCGAAACCGAGCTGGTCGAGTTCAACGGCGAGACCGACCACGTGCACCTGCTGGTGCACTACCCTCCAAAGGTGTCCCTGTCCCGGCTGGTCGGTTCCCTCAAGGGTGTCTCCGCCCGCAGGCTCAGACAGGAGTACCCCGGACACATCCGCAAGTACCTGTGGGGCGCGCACTTCTGGTCACCCTCGTACTTCGCAGCCTCGTGTGGCGGGGCTCCGCTGTCGATCATCAAGGAGTACATCGAACAGCAAAAACGCCCGTCATAACCTGCGGGTTACTGCGGCCCAGAGAAGCGATTCCTCCCGGGCGTGAACGCCCGGGGCTCCTCGCTAGATCCTGCTGAAGTCCCAGGCTTTGTCGAATCAGTCAGCCGCGACGGAACAGTTTTCAGGCTCGATGCCGGTGAGATCACACACGGCAGCGTCCGCTTGGCCCTCAGAGAGGTGCTGTTGAATGGCCGCCGCTGCTGCACGAGTCCCGGCGTCGAAGCACGCTGGATTCTGCTCCACGAGCTCTCTGATGATCTTCACCCGCGTCGCGTCCATGGTGATCTGGCGGGAATCAGTCTCCCCCTCTTGGGACTCCCGTCGCAGTTCCCTTCGGATCTGACCGGCCCGTGTCTCGAACTCCCGCTTGGCCTGCCCGCACGTCGCGGACCGCTCGGATGCGCTGTCGTGCTGCGTTGCCCCGACGGCGTACCCGCCCATGGCGAGAGCGATTGCCCCTGCGCTGGTCAGCGCGATCAACGAACGTCTCATGGCGAGGGATGCTATCTGCCCAGGTGAAGAAGGTTCCTCGGCCTACCTTGGCGCCTTGAGGAGGTGGAGGATGCTCTACCGCGTTGGGAGTACGGCGAGGGCTGCCGCCGAACTCCCGCGACCCCACTACCGCTGGTGGAGTTGAACGTGCTGACCCGGCTCACGCCCTTTACCCCTGAGTTGTCCTTGATCGTCATGACGATCGGGTACCTGATGGTCTTCGACTTCCCCACGATGACGTTGGTCCCGCTGTTCAGCGACCCCGCCGTGTCCTTCGTCGATGGCAAAAGGCCCCGTGGCCCGTCCGCCCGGCGCACCGGGCCTTCACGCGGATGTCCCGTGCCGTGCCCGAAGGACTGCACAACGGAAACCGCGGCGAAAAAGCTCATGGTCGACCGGACATGGCTTAGTCCTGCGGCCGGACCCCGCCCTTGTCCACCACGGACCGCTTCAGTACGGCGTCGGCGTCTAGCAGGGCGCCCTTCTCGCCGATCTCCGTGTCCTTCGTCAGGAAGGTGCGCGAGCCCAGGAAGGAGAGCCCCTTCGGGTCGAAGACCCACTCCGAGCGGGTGGCGTGCCGGGTGTCCTCACGGGCGATGCCCACCCCGTGGCGGCCCAGCGCGTCCACCGCATCCGAGGCTTCGGTCACCCCGGGGATCAGCGCCGCGGCCTTGTACAGCGCGGCGGCGGTCTCCGGCGGCAGCACGGTCTCTCGGATCAGGTACCCGATCTGCTCGAACACCGCCTGGGCGTGCTCCTGGCCCTCGTCCTTCGGGGTGAGGGCGGTGAGGTGCTCGAGCAGCTTCTGCGGGTCGGTGGGCAGGGCGGCCAGCCAGCGGTAGGTGGGCCGGGTCAGGCCCTCGTGGGTGCCGTCGGTGTCCCCGAACTCGGCGTTGATGGGGAGGGTGTCCCCGTCCTGGCGGATGTAGCCGAGCTTCTTGAGTGGGCCGGGCTTCTGGGCGTACCAGATCTCCCGTTCCTTCAGCGGTCCCGTCACCAGCTTCCCGCTGGTGAGGTCGCCGTCCTGGACCTGGCTGCGCACATAGACGAACTGGTCGTCGCCGACCGGTCCGGCGTCGCTCTTCGCCGCCGCGTCCGAGATCCGGTTCAGCACCAGGGCGACCGGCTGGGCGTTCCCGGCGCGCGACGAGGCGCTGCCGTCCGCCTGTGCCGCCCCCGGTCCGGCCGCCGGGTCGCCGCCGTCCTGCGCGGTGTAGCCCACGATCAGCGCACCGGCCAGGGCCAGCGCCGTGATCGGGGCCAGGAAGGACGGGCGCAGGAGGCGCGGGCGGGCGGGGCGGTCGGCACGGGCCGCGCGCTCCCGGCCCCGGTCCTGGCCCCGGTTCTCGGAGCGGTTGGCGTCATCGTCGATCAGGTTCATCAGGCGTTCCCTGTGGTACTCGTAGCGGCCCGGCGGAAGGTCGAATCCGGTGGCGGGCGGCAGCAGCCGCGCCAGCTCGGCGCGCTCGTCCCGGCCGTCGTCGGTACCCGTCGTCGCGGTCATCGCGATCCCCCCTCGTTGGGCAGGGCGACGAATGCCACCCTGCCTCCTACCTCTCCGCGACCCGCACCGGGTTCCCGCCCGGTTTCCCGCCGCCCCTCCGAAAGCCGATCCTCCGCGAGCCGTTCGCCCGCCAGCGATCGCAGCCGGGCCCGGGCCCGGGAGAGCCGGGAGCGTACGGTGCCCACCGGGACGTCCAGCGCGGCCGCCGCCTGGGCGTAGTCCAGCCCGGCCCACACGCAGAGCGCGAGCACCTCGCGCTCGGGCTGCCGGAGCCGGTCGAGCACCTCGCGTACGGCCGCCAACTCGCGTTGGTGGTCCAGGCGTTCGGCGGAGACCTCGGCGAAGTCCTCGGTCTCCTCCGGCTTCGGCTGCCGGGCCAGGAACGCGAGGCGGCGGCCGACCCCGCGCCGGTGGTTGCGCGCCTTGTTGGTGGCGATGCCGAGGAGCCAGGGGCCCAGCGAACCGCCATCCGGATCGACCTGCTCGCGGGTGCGCCAGGCGACGATGAAGGTCTCCGACATGACGTCCTCGGCGGCCGAGAGGTCGCCGGTGAGGCGGCAGGCGTGGTGGTAGACGGTCCTGGCGTACCGGTCGTAGAGGCCCGCGAAGGCCACCCGGTCGCCCGCGCGGATCCGTTCCCGTACGCCGGGGTCTGCCGGTGCCCTCAGGCCGTCCGGGGCGGCCAGGTCGCCCGAGTCGCCCGGTGGTTGCGCCGGTCGCGCCGGCTGTTCGATGTGCTCCACGCCCTGTACCTCTCCGCGCCCCGCACCGGGTTCCCGTGGCCCGCGTCACAGGGGCGGGGGCCGGATCCCGTCCCTCTGACGCGGCGGCCGGGTCCCGCCCGGTGGACGATCCTGCCAACGGCCGCTCCGGACGCCGAAACGGGGGGCGGGACTCGTTCGCAGCCAGCCTGAAGCTGAAGCCACGGTCGCTGGACGACTACTGGTCCAAGACCCGTAACGACATCGTTCCCGGCGTCGGTCGGCACCGGCTCGACAAGCTCGCCCCGGAACACCTGGAGCGGATGTACGCCGACATGCTGCGGGAAGGACACGCCCCGTCGCACGTCCTCAAGGTCCACCGCATCCTGTCGCGCGCGTTGAAGATCGCACATCGGCGCGCCGTCTCATCACCGAGAACGTCGCCACGCTCGTTGACCCGCCGACCGCGGACGAGACCGAGGCGAATCCCTTCACCCAGGATGAGAAGGACGCGATGCGGCGCATGGGCGAGTTCCTTGTCCCCGCAGCCGAGGCCCCACCTGAGACTGAAACTGAGACAACGGACACCCGCGCGGCCCGCTCCCAGCGTCGCCGCCGTATCCGCCGAAACGAAGAAAGCCCAGCTCAGAGCGCATCTGGGCTGGGCTTTCCGGCTGAGCCCCCTGTCGGATTCGAACCGACGACCTACGCATTACAAGCTGTCCGGGCTTGTTCCGCAGAGGTCCAGGGGCGTCCGGTAGTCGGTTCGCGCTGCAGGTCAGGCGCCATACCGAACGTCCACGGACGAGCGCGTACCGCACCGGATTGAGCAGCAATCGAGACTAGAACTGAGACTGGCCCAAGTCCGCATGGATGTCAGCGCAAGCGACGGCTGTCGCTCGCGAGGTCACCACTGTCAGAACGCGACGGTTGCGTCATCGCCTGACTTGTAGCGAGGCCACCGCCGACCCGTCGGGTCCGTCGCTTCCACTTCGCGCACGTTATCGATCAGCTCTCGGGGCCCACGCCGCAGCGCTGCAAAGGCGTCGGACCAAGTCGCCATCGATCCCGGCGCCTCGATACCCCGTCGGACATCACGGCGGCGGCACGCACACCTCCGAGTGCCGTCGTACCCGTCAAAGCGTGTTCCGCTGCGTCTGAGCTGGCGGCCGCAACCCAGTAGCTGCTTCCCCGATAGAACCCTCTGAAGTTCCTCAACTTACCTTCGGGGATTGGCACCTGCGGCGGTACCCACCGGACCGTCGCTGAGCAGGGCGAGAGTGGTCGGTAGCTGTTGTTGTCTGTCGTCGTTGGCCGCCCTCGGACGGCCCACAGACGGCCCGGCCCGCTGGTGGAGTGGGCGCGGGACCGCCCGAGGGCCTGTGGCTTGGCGTGCCGCGCATACCGGTTCCTAAACCTCAGCCGACGCGGTCTGGGCCCATGTAGCGTCAGCGTCAGGGGGATGAGATGAGCTTCGACGAGAATGAACCGCAGTCTGTTCGCGAGCAGCGCTTCGCGGCAGAACGGGCCAGACGCAGAACGGCACGCAAGGCTGCGTCGCTCGACCTGCGGGGAGCCCACGTAGGCGCGGTCATCGTGACCGTTGCCCTGGTGCTCCTCAGCTGGTACGGCAAGCTGGTCGCTCTGGGCATCGTCAGCGGAGTCTTCCTGCTCTGGTTCGCCGCAGCCCTCGCATGGGCCTACGCAGACGGGGACCACGGTCGGCATGCCCTCCAGCGCGCGTACAACGTCACCTTCGGATGGGGCAACGGGGTCTGAGCACCAAGTACCTATGAGCAGTGTCAACTGTCCGAAGATGCGCGAGAGGCAGCAGAGACCTTCGTGGGCGTGGCAGCCCGGCTTGAGCGCCCCTCATAGCCCTCTTTCCCAGGCACCGGGCCACCACCGACATCTGCTTTGTAAGTTCGGGCGGGGTTGGTGCAGGCCGCCGTCGCCTACTGTCACGACGGTCGGCCAAAGGCGCTCGTGTCTGCCTCTGTCCGGCGCCGTTGATGTCAGGTGTGGATGTCAGCCTGGCCCTGGTTGAGTCTGCGGGTCAGTCGCCCGAGTGACCCCAGAAGTAGATCTCTTGAGGCTGGCCTTGTTCATCGTGCAGCACCGCGCATCGGCCGACCCACCGCGATCGGGGGAAGACGTCGAAGTCCTTGACGTGAGCCCGAGTCAGCGTGTCCGTGCCCAGGAGCTCGCATGCTTCCTCAGCCAAGACGGGTTCCACGGTGTTGTAGTCCGGGGTGTCGTCGGGGCCGAGCACCTGGAAGACGTCCAGGATCGAGTGGGTGCCGGCCTCCTGCACCAGTTCGTCCTGCCACAATTCCTCCAGTGTCCGGGGCCTGGGCTCCCTCTCCTCTTCCGGGCGCCAGTCAGCACCGTTGACCCAGTAATAGTCCCCTGCGTCGAACACCTCGCGCCGCAACTGCTGCAGCGCCGCGCTCAGGTCCTGCTGGTACGGCACGTAGTAGTCCCACTCCGAAGCCCCCACCAACCCGCTCCCTTCCCCCTCTCCCCTGAGCAGCGGAAGTTAGCACCGGGCTCTGACACCCGCGTCCTCGCCCGAAGATTTGCCACGACCCAGAGATGTGCACGGCCATGCTTTGAGAATCACTGCTTTGTAAGCCTGGCGCCGCTCGCGGACGCGTCCTTGCTGGTCACCCCGCGTGTGGTGCCTTTTAGCCTGCCGGCGGACTCCTGCACCGCTACGGCCTCCGATTGACCGTGGTTGACCGCTCGATCTGGCACGCATCTGGCACGGTCACCCACTGCGACGGCGCACGCTTTCCAAGTCTGTTGGTGGGTAGCGGCCGAGTCCGTGCCGGGCAGTCAGTGCCACGACGTCGACACCGTGCACGGTCAGGACTCATCGATGTAGTCGCACAGCTTCTCGCGTTCGCCGGTTGAGTACCGCGAGCAGTAAATGAAAAAGACCTGTCGGTCAAAGGGTATGGGTGGCCCTCTCCTTTCGGCGAGGGCCACCCCGAGGAATTACTTCTGCTGCGCGAGCCAGTCGGCGAACTTGGTCTCGGCGATGTGCGCGTCCGGCCCCGGGAGGAGCGTGTCCTCCTGGAGGGCGGCGCCCCAGTACGTCGCCTGCGGGTCGGTGAGGACCTTGCGGGGGTCGTTCTTGGCGGCGAGTCCCATGCGGATGAGCTCCTCGAGCTCGAACGTCTCGGGGCCCGCGAACTCCACCACGCCGCCTACCGGGGCGCCGACCGAGGTGCGGCCGACGGCCGCGGCCACGTCGTCGGACACCATGGGCTGGATCTTGGCCGCGGGCAGGCGCACGGTGTCGCCGTCGGTCATCCCGTCGGCGAGCCCCTTCGCGAACTCGAAGAACTGGGTCGCGTGGACGATGGAGTAGGGGTTGCCGGACGTCTTGATCAGGTCCTCCTGGGCCTGCTTGGCCCGGAAGTAGCCGCTCCCCTGGAGGCGATCGGTGCCGACGACGGACAGCGCCACGTGGTGCGTCACGCCGGCGTCGGCCTCCGCCTTGAGGAGGTTGGTCGTGGAGGTACGGAAGAACTCCATGACCGCGTCGTCCTCGAACGAGGGGGAATTGGACACGTCGACCACGACCTGCGCGCCCTGCAGGACGTCGGCCAGCCCCTCGCCCGTCAGCGTGTTGACGCCAGTGTTGGGTGCGGCCGCGACCGCCTCGTGCCCGTGCTCGCCCAGCCTGGCGACCACCTTCGAGCCGATGAGCCCGGTTCCACCGATCACTACGACCTTCATGACGGAATTCCTCTCGGGGTTTTCCTGATCCATCACCAGAAGAGACCGGGCAGTCGTTCTGCTTGTGACACGCGATGCGGAAAAGCGAGGACAATTTTCTGCTGCCGTTCCCGCGATGGCCTATTCGGCGAGCTTCCCGTCGGTCGGGACCCAATGCCACGTACTACAGCCGGAGATCTTGAGGATCGGTGATGGGTGGGATCGGCTGGTGGTGGGCCCAGGGTCGTAGGCGGTCCGGAAGCGGGTCTCCGCGGCGTCGGTAGTGACTGACCAGGGCACGGGTCTGGTGGAGCCGACGCCATAACTCGCAGGCCAGGACGGTCTCCACGGGGTGGCGGCCAGGCAGTGCCGGATGGTGTGGACCGAAGGCCGCAGGAGCGGGCCGGGGATCAGCCGGCGATCTCGCTCTCGTCGAAGCTCGGGGCTTTTCCCTGATCGGTTCCGGGGTCCGGGGCCGGGACGCAGGCCCGGCACCGCGTTCCGGCTCCTGTCCCGGGCCTCGGCTGCGCGAACCTTGGGTCTGCGCACCCGAGCTCGATACGGTTCTGCAGAACCGTCAACCACCAACGAACTGGGCTTTACGGCTTGATACCGAAGGGGCCGAGCTCGCCGGCGTCGATGCGCAGCGACTCGTACATCGTGAAGGCGTTGTCGTACGTGAAGACGTCCGCACCGCCGAGCAAGCCGATGTATTTCTCGATGATGGGGCGGGC